>PMBQ01000373.1 GCA_003152955.1 Candidatus Bathyarchaeota archaeon | reverse complement strand
TGGAGCAGAACTACCCCAACCCCTTCAATCCCTCGACCACGATCCGCTACGGCCTCCCAAATCGTTCGCACGTAACGCTAACGGTCTTCAACACACTCGGCAAGCAGGTGGCCCAGTTGGTCAATGCGGAAATGGATGCTGGGTACCACGAGGCGACTTTTGACGCGAAAGGTCTGGCAAGCGGAGTATATTTCTACAGGATAAAGGCGGGGGATTTTGTGCAAACGCGCAAGCTTCTCCTCCAGAAGTAATGGTCATCGTTGAGGTCAAGAGAAGACTCGGGATTCACCCCGGGGCCTCTTCCATGTAACAAAGCAGTGGGCACGGGGAGCGGCTGCCGACGACCCCCGCTGGAAATGATCATAACTCAAAACGAAGGTCCGACATGAACACAAAATGGATGAAACTGGCATTTGGCGCGTCTCCCATCTATGATGGCATATTCGCTTTAGCATTCCTGTTTCTTGGACCCCTGATACACGACTACTTTGGGATCGAGAGGCCAAACCATTTGGGCCCAGCAATGTCGGGGCTTTCTCTTGAAAGATTGAGCATGTTCCTGCGCTACAAACCCGGTGGTTGAATGAAACTCGCTTCACTCGCTCTGAAAGGAGGATGTGATGATTGGAGCTCTTGTTGCCAGAAAAGCCATAGCTGGTTCTTTCCAAGCTATGAACAGGCATGAAATCGCCAAGTTTATGTCGGCTTGGCGGTATGACGGGGTTTTCATCTACCCTGGAGAGATACAAGCAAGCGGCACTTTCCGAGGAAAGAGTGCTGTCGAGGGTTGGTTTCGAAACTTCTTTGACCAATTCCCGAAAATCCAGTTCGATATTCAGGATATGTGTGTCCGCAACATCTTTGCCCTCGCCGGAAACAATGTCGTTGCTGTGCACTGGAATATCCAACTGACGAACCGCGAAGGAGTGGGAGGACAAACCAGTGGCGTGAGTGTTATTACTATCAAGGGTGGCAAGGTAGCCCAGGTTCAGGATTTCATCTTTGACTTGGGCAACAATTTCAAGCTTAACTGGAGTGCTGCGTAGCCACAATACGCATCACAGAGGATGATCAGTGTTCCTGTCGGTGCCGCGCACCTGCACATAACAAGGCCGCAACACCCCCATCGCTTGTTGTGATGGGGTGTCGTGGGACAATTGATGACCGGTTACATTGATTGGGTCAAGCAAGGCTCGGAATGCACCCCGGGCCTTTGCCTTGCTACGCCATCGCCGGGCAACAGTTGACGTTGCGTGCTTCGGGGGGTATATTGTTCCAACTGCAATGTCCAACCGAAACTGGGGGCTCTTCAATAGCGTCAACGTCAAAACAAAATGGAGAACGAAATGCAAACGAAATTGATTCTGAGGAACGTCGTCCTCATGGCAGCGTTTGGTGCAATGGGGTTGATAATGTTCACGGAAAATGTGAGGACTGTGCAGATACTGGGATTGTTCGCATGCGGAGCGGTTTTCGGTGCAGGATTGACCAGCATAATTACTGCAATCAGAGGGAGACAGAAACAAGCATAGACCCTGAAATAGCAATGGAAAGCTGGCGGTTGCGCGTGGGGCAGTGCAGGAATTGACCGAAATCATTTGCTTTGGTTACCGCTTGGGAATAGTTGTTCCTTTCAATTTGCACAATTGAGTTCGCGGCGCAGGTGACTCACGTCGTTAGGTTACCCACGAAGGTATACCATGAAACGGGTCTTCATCGCTCGCCATCCGGCTGAAGCTCACTTTGTCAAAGGCCTTCTTCAGAGTGAGGGAATCGAAGCCATAGTCCTCGGCGAAGATCTCTCTGGAGTGCGCGGTGGCGTGCCAGTCACGCTCGATACCAGTCCCTCGGTTTGGGTTCTCGAAGACAGCCAAATCGAAAGCATAAGCATCCTGATCAAACGGTACGACTGTAGTTCCGCTTTGGAAGTAGGATTCATATCACCATGGCAATCCCCATAGTATGGGGAAGGCGTGGAGGGACAAATCATCACTTGTTGAAAGTGGCGCACAAACCGGGTATGCAGTTAATGAACGTCTGCACCCCGAATGGGCGGACCTGGTGACGCACGAATTCAAACATTCGGAGTGGCGCAGTCGAGGCACCGCGGCACTGGATCAGAAGCAGGACCCACTATATCAACCATTTTGTTCTGCAGTATTGCGTGGATAAAGGATAATCGTGGATTGCGAGGCGGTGCATCCCAAGGCGGTGGTTCATACATAGCTGAGCATCAGACACACTCAGAGATCTACAACTTCGCCATGAGAAACGGAATTAATGCAGGGGTATGCCCAAGTAACGGGTGCATTGAACTGGGATCGGCTTCGCGGACAGGAATTTGCAGATGAATGGGGGGAGTCAGTGTTGTTTTGGTTTTGCCAGTGACATTTCTGAAATACTACAACACTGGGGAGCATTGTCCGATTGGTCGTTGACTTGACTTTGCTGGATCACAGCACTAAATTGAATTCACAATTTACGTGGTAGGGGGGGTGTTCTTCGCCCCATGGCAAATCCCCGCAGGGGAGAGTCTTTCCCTCGGTCTCCTTTCGCGTATAATTATCTACTCCCATCTCTCGCAAGAGGAATGGGACTTCGAAAGAATGAATCTCTTCTGCATGTTATGGGATCCCCAATGCGTGCCAGATTCGGTGGAATATCAGTACGGAGAGCCTTGTTTCTTGGGCCATCATGCAGATGTTCTGACAATGGATTGAGTCGGGCAAGGTTAATAGATTATTTGGAGGGCAGAAGTGCAATCTTCATTCACCGTTGTTCCTGGCATCATCACGCTGACTTTCGTTATCCTATCGGCTACAAACCAAAATCGAACAAGGAGTATTGGTCAGGGAAGTTTCGAGAGAATGTGAAGCCTGCTAAGTTCTCGAAATCTCATGCAACGCATGAGCCGTATATATACTCTTCCTTCATACCGCAATCCCGTCATTTGTTTGCCTGATCGTCTGTATGTTCATCATTCATGATCATGAGGGGGAAAATGAGACAATCCAAACTTGTCGAGCACGCAAAGAAAATCATAAGCCAAGAGTATCGATTCATTAAGGGCGTTGACGAAGTGGCACAGGAGATAAATGTTCCCTTCGAAACCCTTCGAAAGGCGTTCGTACGCAAAGAGAATATTACTTTGAGCCAATACCTCAGAATTGTCCGGATTGAACAAGCGAAATTGATGCTTTCCAAGACAAGAAAGACCTGCTATGAAGTTTGTTGTGAAGTTGGATTTGGTCGTGAAGATGTTGGCGCTCGTACTTTCAAGAGGGAGACTGGTATGACGATGAATCAGTTTAGACTTGTTCAGAGCAAAGTCAGCAAATGCCAATGTGATTCTTTGCGCAACGGTGGAGATCGCATGTGCGATCTACAAGCAAGCGAAAGTCGCGCGGACATCTTCGTTGGATCAGATCAGGAGAAAGTAAGATGGCCAAGAGCTCGAACGCAATCGCGCTTACGCACAGGGAGTCGCAAAGGTGACAACTGATTATGACACGCGGTTCCATGAGATACATCACGAAAGATGAATAGCGGCGTTGTCTGAGATAACGCTGCATGGATTTGCTGAACGCAATGTGGCCCAAATCTGTCACCGTTCTTCGATGCACACTCAGGATCCGAATCAAGTGGGGTTACATAATGTGAGGACAGTTCTGGGTTGGGAGATCGCTATGGAATGTATATTGGCCACTTGGTTAAAGCTGCAGAAAGTGAAGTTCGGAATTGTTTCCGATCCGATGCCGCAAGAAAAGTGTTCACGCCGCGAACTGTGCAATTGGGAATGCGATTTGCAGATAATTAAAGAAAACGCTAATGAGTTGATTCAACTAAAGCCAATATCCCTTTGACGGCGTGATTGCAGGGGCAACCTAAACGATTATAAGCTCGCGGCAGTTTGTTCGATTTTCTTGAACTGATGCACTGCAAATAAAGCTTGTAGGAATGCTCAATCGGATATCATTGCTTCTTTGTTTGATCTTCCCTAGATGTTGCGATTCTTGGCAATTCTTGTGTGCATCGTCGGCTGTTCATGGGGGGAAGATGTGCGTCTAAGCCCGCGACGGTAGCATTTCATGGTCATCCCGACTTCGCGCTTGAAGAGCCTTGCTGCGCTATCCGGTCTGCCCAATTTGACCGCGTAGATGATCTCATTGCACCGATTGTCGGTATGAATGAGCATATGTTGCACGGTATGCAACTTCTTCAATCGTATGTACCGAGAAATGCACACTCTCTCACAACGTTTGAACTCCTTTCGAAGAGTCTCCTGAGAAATACCGAATTGGCTCGCAAGCTCCTTGAGCCCTGATACTTCGCCGATGTGTTCGTCAACCCATTCTCTAATCTCTGCAGTGCTAAGTTTCATAGCCTACCTGTGCGCACGGTATTGATATGGCGCTTTTCATGTTGATGGGTTATACACTTTGAAGGTAGATCATCGCTTCAATCGCGAATCAGTCCTTGGAGGATACATATATTTCCCACCTTGCTTGCAGATCTCTATACCAGTGCCAAATTGGCACCTGAATCCCTCTGTCCCCCTTTCAGCCTAAAGGCCGATCGCGGCCCGCCACCGGGTCAGCCAAATGGGCAGGTGGGATATCATTCGCGGGTGGAAAAACTGGCATTCGATTTTACAGATTGCGATCGCAAGTCCGTCTGTAACTTCACGTTCCTGGCCAGCGAGATCAGTTTCTGACTCCGTGAGACCTGCCGGCCAACGAAACTGTCTTGATCACCGGACGGAGCCCTACGTAGCGCTGGCGGGGGGCCGCCGCCAAAGACGAACTTCGGACCGCATCAACCCGAGATCGTATAACTGGTCAGTGATCCCGATATTGACCTGAAGGCCAAGAGGGCCCTTGCCTCGGATATCGATCGTCATGAGTTGATGGCCTAGGTAAATTGCCCAACGTTTACTCGGTTTGTGCGTGCCCATCAGCTAGGGTTCCGATGTGATCAGACCACGAGCCGCTGTGAGGGCGCACCGAGACGTGATCTTCAGCTGGACTACACCCAGGTGTGTGTCTGGCCTGATCGGGCGACGCTCAGACGGCATCGACTGTTCGCCTTCAATGGGACGCCGTCGCACGATCGGCTCAGGTCTGTCCAACTCAACATTGGCTAGAATCTCGTAAGCTCTACGGATTCGCATGTCCGGATGGTCGGACTCTTTAACGGCACCCCCGCGAGGCTTGTGATCGTTAACTTGAAAACCGGCGTTTTGACACCAGATATCTATAATCCGCGATTCGACCGCGCGCGTGCCGATGGAGCTGATCAATACGGATGCTTTCTCGAATTCGCGGGGGTCAGGCGTCTACGCGAGATAGGCAAAGTTAAATTGCGCATCCTGAAACCGCCTGATATTCAAGAATGCCTTGAAGCCCGGATGTTCGAAGCCAAGGGCATGATCTGCTATTCAAAGTGTCCTTCTTCATGCTACTAAGCAATGAGCTCGAACAGCTCACCCCTCGGCGCTTTAATTGATCTTCCCCCTTTCTTTCGGACACCAAGAAAAGGCGGGGAACATCAGTAGATGCGATGCTCGACCGCCAAGCACATGAGGGCAATAAGATGGTCATCAAAGTCCAATTGAACCGCAAAAAGCTCCAAGTCAAAGCAAAATGCACGTGAAGCCAATGAACAGACACGACTCAACGGAGCCGGTTTGCCGGCACTTTGATTTAGAGGTAATCCGCCCATAAAGCCATCGCTCAACGCAGCAGACGGTGAGGAACCTTATTATCCTCCCTGAGGAATAACATGACCCTTGTCAAATCGGCTAAGCCTGGACTGGAACGGGGTTCCCACCTTCAATAGATTTCTCGATTGAAGAGCAGCCTTCGGGTGTTCCTTCGTGAGTAAAATAAATGAACAGACTTGGTTTGCCGGCGCCATAGGTTGTGGCCGAACACCATTCTATCGTTCAGTAACGACGATCGGTCGGTAGAAAAAGCCGAAGAATGTCGCGACCGCCAGGAGCACGATATTTCGGAGGACTGTCCATATATCAATGGCGCTGTCGCTCGCCGACCCAAAACAGGCACATGCACCGGCCTTACCAAGGTATAAGTTCGCCGATAACACCAGTGTGAAAGCCACAAGAAGCGATGCAAGCGCTCGGCTTGA
>PMBQ01000397.1:12987-13162 GCA_003152955.1 Candidatus Bathyarchaeota archaeon | reverse complement strand
AATTCCACGCCTGTCTGATCCTTCACCGTGTACAGATAGTACTGCCCAAAGCTCGATTCGCCTTGGTATGGCTTATCGCGCATGAGCGTTAGTGTGGCGACCTCACCCAACTTCAAATCAAGTTTAGGCCGCCCGTTCTGTTTCGTCGCTTGCTCCATCTGCTTGTTCCTCCAAA
>PMBQ01000397.1:0-12957 GCA_003152955.1 Candidatus Bathyarchaeota archaeon | reverse complement strand
ACGACAAATATGTCGTATCTCGCTTGCGACGACGGAGACACTCCCGTGAAACCCAAAGAAGAAATTCGGCTAGGGCTAGAGAACGTCCACGTAGAATACCGAAAGGTGGCAAGCATACTGGCTATGATGGAGAAGGGAACGCCGAGGAAAGATTTGGAGAGAATGCGGAGGGAACAGCTTCAACCATTGGAGCTGGAAATACGCAGGCTGGAAGAGGAGCTCGGGAAATGATGCACAACCTGATGTACTGCTATAGGAGATCCTGAAAATGGGTCTCCTCGTACTTGCCGTGATGACGCTCATGGGAGGTGGGTTTTTGCGGGGCAAGGGTTGCTGTTTTTGAGTTGCTGTTTTGCGCGTCGACTTGCTTTCTCAACTTGCTCTTGCTATCTTTGCCACTGCAGACCACCGTGAGAATGTCTTATCGCAGGTTCAGGCCTCTCATAAGGCATCGACATGGTTTGCAGCCTAATTCCCGAGAGTCGCTGAAAAACCTACTATTGGGAGAAAGGGTACGGCCATGACCGATCATTTGCGTCGTGGCGGGGACAATTTCCTTGCCATGACCGTCCACAATATTGGCTTTCTTCTTGACCGCCTTGGTCAAGATTGCCATCCCCTCCAGTTTCTCCGCGAACTTACCCAAAATTCCATTGAAGCGATCAACCGCTCCGGCGTTCCAGGCGAAATAGTCTGGGACGTAGATTGGACTACATACGACCTCGATGGCGTCCAGAAGGTCGCAATAACCGACACCGGAGATGGCATGAGTGGTGAGGAGATGGTACGCTTCATCAATCAACTTTCTTCGTCCTTGACAGCACAGTCCATGTCGGGTAACTATGGAGTTGGAGCTAAGATCGCGACGGCAACGCGGAATCCTGCGGGAGTTGTATATCTGTCATGGAAATGCGGGGAGGGAGCCATGATTCATACCTACCGTGATCCCCGGACGGCACAGTATGGGCTGAAACAATTCCAGTTGTCTGATGGCACGTTCAACCACTTCATACCCTTGGAGGATGATGTCCGTCCGGACATGATCAAGGATCATGGCACAAGGGTTGTGTTGTTTGGGATGGCAGCCGAATCCAATACCATGCAAGCCCCTGCAGGAGTAGCCTCGCCTTCTCGCTGGATTTCAAAGTACATTAACACGAGATATTTCCGCTTTCCCGATGGAGTGACGGTCAAGGCACGAGAGGGGTGGGAATATCCAAGAACTGACGGAGATCGAAACGTTCTCCGCAGATTGACGGGCCAGAAGGTCTATTTGGATGACCATGCTGTCAGTTCGGGCACCGTTGGACTTACTCAAGCGGCTGCGCATTGGTGGATTCTTGAGGACGAGCCTGCTCTTACCAATAATTCCGGTTTCATCGAATCCTCAGGCCATATGGCGGCTCTCTATCAGGATGAGCTATACGAACTGACGACATCCCGTGCTGGAATGTCGAAGCTCCAGCAATTCGGTGTGACCTTTGGCTACCGTTTTGTGGTGATCTACATTGAGCCGAAAGGGCTAGGTCCGGACGAATTGACGACCAACACAGCACGGACAGCACTTCTGATTCAGAACGAGCCACTTTCTTGGGCAGACTGGGCCGCTGAATTCCGCGAGAAAATGCCGGAGGAAATTGTCCGGCTTGTTGAAGAGAAAGCAGCATCCGCGGCCGCAACCGACCACCAGAAATCCATCCGGGAGCGCTTGAAGGATGTGATGGGCCTATTCAAGATCAGCAGGTACCGGCCGACACCGGATGGTGATGTATTGATCGACCCCGACCGTCTGGTGCGGGGCGGCCAACCATTTGAACAGCCGAGGTCAACTAGAATTGGAGGAGAAGGAGGACGCTCCGGAAATCCGGGGGGGACGTCTGGAAATGTTTACGCAGTATTTGAGAAGGTTGATGGTGTTCCGGGGAAGAGGACAAAGCCTGATCCATTTCCTACTGTAAGGTGGGTATCAATCAAAGATCGTACTCGAGAGTATGGTGATATCGAAGACCGGGCGGCGAAATACCTTGTTGATCAGAATCTCCTGTTGGTGAACGCCGACTTCCGGGTCTTTGACGATATGATAAAGCACTTTGTGACTGAATCACCTAGCGTTCCCGGTATCGCCGAAATTGCACAGGAGGCAGTCCGTGGGTGGTTTGAACAGGCACTTGTGGAGACTGTAATGGGCGTTCAAGGGTTGGCAAACAGCAAAGAGTGGACTCAAAACGATATCGATAAAGCGCTGTCTGAGGAGAGTCTGACCTGCGCTGTAATGCAGCGCTATCACGTCTACGTCGCCGTTAAGAGAGAGCTGGGGTCGAAGCTTGGAGGTCGGCGGGCTGCTGCGTCGGTACAGCTCTCTTGACGATCGGTCTGCATAAAGGAGATATTGTATGGGCTATAATGCAACAGTTCTTCAGGTGATGGTCGCCTCGCCGTCGGAGGTCAATGAGGAACGGCAGCTTGTGCAACAGGTACTTGGCGAATGGAACGCCGTTCACGCAAAAGAGAGGAAAATAGTACTCCTGCCGGCCATGTGGGAAACACACTCGGCTCCAAGCATGGGAGATCGTCCGCAAGAGATAATAAACAAGCAAGTTCTTAGGGACTGCGATATTCTTATTGCTTTCTTGTTGACACGGCTTGGGACTTCCACCGGCAAATTTCCGAGCGGGACCGTCGAGGAGATAGAGGAACACTTAAGGGCCGGGAAACCTGCAATGCTGTACTTCTCAGAGGCGCGGGTTGCCCCCGACAAGCTCGACATGATGCAATTCGAGGCCCTGAGGGCTTTCCGGGAAGAGGTGAAAATGAAGGGGTTAATAGAAACCTATAGTGATCTCCCTGATCTTCGCGGAAGACTGTCCCTTCAACTCTCTAACACCTTGAACAAAGACTCATATATTAAGACTCTTACGAACAAGCCTCAACCTCTAGGAAGTGAGAATACTAGAGGCGCGGCCGAAAAGCCGGTACGCGCTGATGTATGTTGATGTGTATGGCACAGTGCTTGCGAAGACAGTCGCCCACCACGTGGTGTGCGGNNGGCGACATCGACGCCGGCAACCACGAAATCCAATTCAACGCCAGCAATCTCGCGAGCGGAGTATATTTCTATCGCATGCAAGCTGGAAGCTACGTGGAGACGAAGAAGCTTTTGCTCGTGAGGTGAAGCTTGACAATCCGGAGACCCCGCAGTATCATACTGCAGTAACACTGTTCCTGGTTTACAATCTCGCGCCCCTGTTCGATGATGGATGGGGGCGCTGTTGCTTCGGCCATCAGTACGATTCCTTCTCCGACGCCCCAAATGGGACTTAACCGCCGAGTGATCCAATGATTCCTAAGGAAATCACTAGAGAGCACGTTTTGCAGGCGATGGAAGAAATCAATCATTCCGAAATCCCTGCTGGGCGCGACTTTGTAAAGCGCTATCTGCTCTTTGAAAACAAGAAATACCCGCCTAAGTATGTTATCTCCCTTGCTTCCAAGTATGCAACCGGACGGGAACTCAGCCCAGGAGTGTTCAGTGGAGGAACGGAGTCCAACGCGTTTCTAGAGCGTCTAGGTTTCAGCATTGGCCGGGTTCTGGATTTGCAGTCCAGTGTAATCCCCTCCAAGTCCGGTGGTGCCTCTCAAGTGATCAAAGAGAATCTCCCTTCTTCCAGGATAAATGAAGCTACGTCTGGTGAGCGGTCTCCGACTTCCCAGGTCTCTGAAAAAGATTCCGATCAGGGCAAGAATCCGACAGAAACCCCCGTGAAGTCACCTTCTGCTCGGGAGAACTACCAATCTCAATCGGTCATCGGGAGGATTGTCATCAAGGGTGAATGGAGGAGAAAGCCCTCCTCCGCAAGAAACATCCTCAGGTCCGTTACTGTTCGGGCACGAGCCCAAGGTCTTCACTTCCGGTATCTCATTACTTGCGGCGGATTCTTGCACTTTCCTTGGCCAAAATCAATGCCAGTAGTGGACGATCCCAAGTACCCAAGCGCAGCAATCTTAAAGGATTTGACGAAGTGCGCAAAACAAGAGTGCGAACGTGTCATAAAAGGAAGCCTTCTGCAGGAGCTGAAGAATGTGACGAGATACTTAACTATCGGCATTGATTCGGTCGATCCGAGATCGCCTCAGCATGCGGAATTGGTCGCCCTCGTTGACCTTAAGGTGTCTAAGTATTATTGGACCGGGAAAATCTATCCCCATGCTTCGCAAGAGAAGGATTTGATACGATTCTCGGATTTGGATTCACACTTCTTGAATCTGCAAGGGGAGAGGGTAATGATGCTTGGCTGTCACGACCTCAATCTCTTCAGTCCACGTGCAGAAGCGGTGGCCGGAAGGTGGAGGAGTCAACTGATAAAAGAATTTCGCCGCCATGCCAAACACTTCAAGCCAACGATTGTCTTACAGCACCCGCACTCGTCTGATTCGCCCAATGTGTGGAATCTTGCATGGAAGACACTTGAGAAGGAGCTTCGTTCAGTGGAGCACTATGCTTCAGCAGGCCTGTATTACAATGGAGGGTGGAGATGTCGGGGCAAGCTTAAGGACGTATTGCGAAAAACCAAGCGTGGAAATGTGGTTGATTATGTTCTCAAGCCTTGAGGATAGTGGATCCTGACCGGTTGGTACAGGCATTCTCATGTCGTGCAAGTCCTACCAATCAGCGTCAGAAGTGGTACTCTCGCTGACAATTCCAGACGCCGCATGAATCTTGCTCCCACAGTACTAATCCTGGTCGTGCTGAACGCCTTTCTGTCTGATAATCGAGGGACTGCCTCTGCGTATTTCATACTGTGGGTATAACGAAATGCAGGACAAGTATGCAGGTGATATCGGAGACTACGGGAAGTTCATTCTACTGAACCAAGTGCTCCAAGCGGCTGGCAACAACAGTAAGCTCGGGATCAATTGGTATCGTATCGTGCATCAGGAGCTGAACAATAACGATGGTCGACATATTGACTACCTAAAGCCGGGACCGCAGGAACAGGACTTCTCTTGCTGCAGCCCAGTGATTTATTCCAAACTCCGGGATCTGGTTGCAGGGAAAGATCGATCAATTGCGGCTCTGGAACGGTCCAGTTTACTCCGACAAGGGACCCTGTACTATACGAACGTTCTTCCGCAATGGGCAAAGACTCGAAATGCGTTATGCGAAGCAAGAGCGGAATGGTTTCATGAGTCCCTTGCCAGCCTGAAGGGGAGCGACATCCTATTTCTCGATCCTGACAACGGAATACAGACACAGACGGTCAAGCCCACACAGAAACGGGCTGTCAAATACGCACTATACAAAGAAATTGAAGGTTACTTTGCCACCTGCGAGATTCTGATCGTCTATCAACATCGGGACCATACTGCCCAAGAAGAATACGTTAGAAAGTTCACGTATGTCAAAAGTATCCTCGGTCGAGATGTTGCTTTACGGGTCCTTCACTTTCACCGCGTCTCTGCTCGTGACTACGCGTTCTACTTCACGGCAAAATCACGCAGTACAGTGTCAGCGGTATTCAGTCGTCTATCGAATAGGCCTCTCAACTGCCTCTTTGCAGAATTGCCCCATTGGTAAACTCAGATAGAGGCAATTGACAATCGGTAAGCAGTCCACTATCTTTCCCCAGCAGCACTTGCGCTGAAGGCTCCGCTTTAGGCATGGCCCATCTTTCTGATAGAATGAAGGATGGGTTTTTTTCTTGCCTTGGTGGATGTGGGACATGAAAAGCAAAACCGATGACCAGATAAAATGTGGTGGCCTTGCGTGACGGCCCATTTTAATCTGCGGCAAAGACACCCCCGGAGCCTTTTGAGCCTGATGTGTCAATCAAACAGGGCGTAGCTCTGAAATCTCAGATGAATTGCTTTTCAAGAGTGCAACTAACCATGTCATGGAGGAACGAGAATGACACAGTCATGTAACGCAATAAGGTTCGTAGCGTACTTACTGCTCTTGCCATTCGTCCTACTCCCAATACATCAGACCATCGCACAGGAGGCGATCGGTTCGATTGCTCAACAACTCGCGAGCAAGATTACGACTTCAGGAAAGACTACGATAGCAGTTGTTGACTTCGTTGATCTCCAGGGCAACGTGTCCGAGCTGGGAAGGTATCTATCCGAAGAGTTCACTGCTGCCCTGGCCAATTCATCGCAACGGTTTTCGGTTGTCGATAGATCGCACTTGAACGTCCTTTTGAAAGAACACAAATTGCAGGTGTCGGATATTGTTGATCCAAAAACAGTGAGGGAATTGGGAATGATCGCTGGTGCTGATGCCCTCATCATAGGAACCCTTACCCCGATGTCTGAAAACGTTCGCTTGGTAGTTAAGCTCCTTGATGCATCTACAGCAAAGATCGTCGGGGCCGGTAGTGGGGATATTCCGAAGACTAAGGCTATAGAAGAGTTGTTGGGGAAAGAGGTTCAGACTGAAACCTCTGGCAAGATACCTCCCGACAAAACAGGGTCTATTCTCGGCAAGACCTCCAGGGATGGAACGAAGGCGAAACTAGTTTCGGGGGCTATCATCAGCATCTCCGAAGAATGCATAGTCTCGGATGTGTATGATGGTAACACTCTCCGAATAACTTCCTTAGAGGTGCTGCCTGCCAAGAAGCTAAAGGTCTATTTCCTCCTTGAAAATAGATCGAAGAGGATTGCATATATTAACGCTGCCGGCGTTAAGGGCGAAACATTCATTACGGACGACATCGGTGATCAATACGACCTGGTCTCTACCGAGAAAATAGATAACAATGGAAGACAAGTTCCGATTGGAGGCACGGCTCGGTTCTCAGTTCTCTTCAACGCTCCACCTGAAAGTGCAAAGGGTCTCTATCTTGTGCTCAGAGCGAATATCGGACAGGGAGTGGGATGGGCAACCTACAGCTTTCCTAAGATCAATCTGCAATAAGACCGCCGATGAGATAGGTATGTTAAGTCCTATCCACTTTTGCCAGAAAGTGAAACAGAACGGGTAACACAGTCAGATCGACGCCGGCGGCCACGACGTAACATCCGACGGTGCCCGACATCCCTGTAGAATGTATGCCTAATAGAAACTGATCAGAATGCATACGAACGAGAGAAGGAACGATGGGGTTGAGAGGATAACACTACATCGCGGTGGTGCAGTAGTGTCGAGTCTCATGGGAGCCTTTGGTGGCGCCTTGCGCGAGACAAGGTTGACCGCCATGCTGGGTTATCTCATTGCCCTTACTCCCTCACGATTTGAATCGGTGTTTAGGCTTGACGCGCGGATTCTATCAGTGACATTAGAAGCAAACTACGAACGCGACCGAGCGGACATTGTGATCTCGACAACGAGGGGAGATCATGTAATAGAGGCTAAAACAATTGCTGGCAATCCAAGGGACCAGATCAAGAAATACAAGGCAGCGAAGTATCTTCTCCTGACGAACTACGCACCTGGGCTGGCGGAGAAACGTCTAAAACATGTGTCGTATCTAAGCTGGCGGCGGTTAGGGGAAGTACTGCAGAGCTTGGCAAAAGGGCCAATGACCCCGGCTAAGTTGATCGCCCTCGATCTGAAGAAGTATTTGGAGGAATACCACATGCTGAAGAAACAGGACTCTGTAGAGATATATGCTCGGGAAATCAACGAGGAAAAGACACTGAACCTCTTCCTCAAGGCCAGACTCTACGGTTGCAGATATGAGCGAAGCAGTCGTCTACCCGAAGCTAAGTACTTCGCTCCTCATTTTGGGAAATCAATTGCCAATTCCCATCCCGGCATTGGCACTGGGATCAGCTATGTGGCATCGATCGAGAATGTTGAAGTGGTTGACGACTGGCAGCAATTACTTGGTGTCACGAAAAAACTCCGCCAGAAGCCATGGCTGAACGCGCATATGAAGTTCCTTGAAGAGCTCCACAAATCATGGTCGTGGAACCAGGACAAATACAGCTTTCTGTATCTTGGCGAACCTCACCTTGTATTCAATCCGCCGATAAAGAAAGAGCGTCTGCAGAAAGGGAGAGGATGGTTGAGCAAGAGGATATTCACATTTGAGGATTTGTTTTCTGCGTGGACGAAGTGACTGGATCATGGGCGCCCGCTTCCAATACCTTGCTCCCTTGTTCCACAATATTGTGTTTTTTGGGCTCACGGTCCAACACTAGGATCGATCACGAAGGGCAGCCCTAGCATTGTCGGGCCGCCTTCCTAGTCTTGCCGCGATCCCCAAACTCTCAGCCGAAACACTTGCCATTTCTTCCTGATCGCCCCACTTAACAATTTGGAACGGCCGATACGTGGCCGTTTCATTTACCCAATGGCTCCTTCCGTCACTACCGCGTACAGGAGTTTCAGGAGCTTCTTCTACTTCGATATAGACCGTAACAAGAGGACCCACGCCTGGTGGAACCGGGTTTCTGGATTGTTTCTTGGGTTTTTGGAACAGTCCTATCAGTTTTTTGACATTAATTGAACCGCGACATATATTGTCAATGAACTTCTGTTCTCCTTGATGATCGCCTTCTGTTCATACGAATAGAAGGCCTTTCTTTTCCTTCTGTAGCCCACCCCGCTTCTTTCTCGACACGATGTTAATAGCTACCACCATGTCACAAACCAAACTTGGGCACGAATCCCGTGCCATGGCAGAGAGAATCAATCAAACAATAGAACTCTGCGCCGAAGACGCCGGCAACAGCAAGACCCAGCTGAAGAGTTTTATTAAGGATAATAAAGAGCGTTTCTCGGAATCAGATATCGCGATATTGCTCGACATGTGGGACAGTTTAGATTTAATTGAGGAACGATTGACAAATGCCAATGAAGATTTGAGCGATATTTTGTTTGGGAGCGATGAATGATTGTCTGCATGCCTGCGATCGGCAACTCGGTACTCGCGTGTTTCACAACGCATGAATCTAAGACTCACCATTAGCAAGTGATCAGGAGTATATTATGGAAAGCAGGATATCCCCGACTGTCCGCAAGATCGGTTTTTTGTCAGCACTTCTCGCCTCAGTCTTCAGCCTCATTTACATCGTTGGCCAGATTGCCGAATGGTTCGGTTGGTTAGGATCTCAGGGCGGTCCGGAAAGTCCCAGCACAGTGCTGGGTCTTGTGGTGCTTCTTACACCTTCGTTCTTTCTCGGGCCGGCATTTTTGACCCTTATGGTAGCAGTTCACTATTATGCCCCTGAAGACAGAAGGATCTGGAGTCATGCCGGAGTCGTCTTTGCGACGATCTATGCTGCTCTGATCAGCATCAACTATTTTGTTCAACTCACCTATGTGGCCCCTCATCTTATGCGGGGTGAGGTTGAGAGTGTTCGGCCCTTTCTCTTCACTCCTTTTGACTCATTTATCTATGCGGTCGATATCCTCGGGTACAGCTTCATGAGTTTGGCAACCCTGTTTGCGGCGTTTGTTTTCACAGGGCCAGGGCTTGAGCGAACTGCGCGGCGCTTCATGATCGCAAACGGACTTCTCATACCCTTTCTCCTCCTGCAGAACTACTATCATCCATTGATATGGCCTGCTTCCTTGTGGGCTATCACCTTGCCCGCAGCAACATTTTCCCTGGCTATGCTCTTTAAGCAGAACGCGGTGAAATAGGGGGCCTCGAAGACTCTGGATTGAATCCTATGGCCTGGATGTTGATTGGATTGTTTCTGTGGCGTATCCAAGCTGCGCTGTCCGAGATTCCCTCCGATTGCAATTGGTCGTGCTGGAAGTTACTTTGAATACAGTGCATCTGTGGTGACTCGTTCGGGTGTTGGCGTTGGCCCCTTTCTCAGAATTTGAGGGAGGGGCTTTTTGTTTTCCGCGGCCGCCCCATACTGCGACAATTACTACGCAAGAAGAATTTCTCCGTCACGCACATTAATGTTGCGCTCGAGCAATGACCCGAATTGTTTCAATCTCTTCAAGTATTGCACTGTCTGCAAGGCTTCCGGCATCGCCCATTCTTCAATGAGGATGGGCTGTATTGTTTTGCCATTCCGAGCACCTTCAGAGTAGTGCAGCCTCGAGACAGCTAGAATCAATCCTTACCTGAGTGAAAGGAGCACACATGATATGTGGAACGAGACTAATTCTGCAATAGTGATCGGGGCGTGGGCTTGGTGTGGTGAGAAATGCACCCATTGTAGCAACATTGTAGAGTGGAATCCTAGCGGCTATGGTGTTGTCTTTATGAAAAAATCTCTTGACAGGTGGGAAACTCTGCCATGCTGTCGAAAATGTGTCAAGGATTGTGGTGACGAACGCCTACTAAACATGATTGACACCTTTGGGAATAGAGATGATTGACCCAACCAATTCTCCGTTGAGGATGCTGATAGATTCCTCCGTAGGACGCGGGCAATCAATCCTTGGTGGTTCAAATTGAGGTCACAGATTCCTCCAACAACAGTTGCCATCAACCGCCCCAAGTGCAGCAAGCTCATAGCCCAAAGTTTAGCGCCGCTCAAATCAGGATCTTCTTTACGATGTCTTGAATGTGGCACTGTCCATCAATTCATCGGTGAAGACCTACGCAAGCCGCAGCTGTTGGTCAATGTGTATGGCAGACTAAGACTCAGGTAACCGGTTTACATCCAAGCCGGTAGATTATGGTCAGCTTGTCATTGCATTTCCGCGAACACCCCTCAATGCAACGATTACTAAAGTATAACCAACTCCAATGATGATACAGGCATTGCACGCCAGGAAATTAACCTTCATGTGCTGATCTTGACGTTGGGATGAATGCAATCTTGTCCAAATTGAGGACAGGAGGGATACCTAAGCAATTGGACTAGAACCCTAGACCTCCGCGGCGAATTCCCAAGTTGTAGGGACAATGACTGCATTGAAAGCTGTTGGAGAATGCTGAGCGCCCAACAACAATCTGACCTCACGAGCATTGTTGATTCATCATTGGACCGATGCGAAGAACTGTGGTCATCGACCCTTGGAATGCGTCGACTTGCGAAATCAATCAAGGAGATGGCCGAAACCAAGATCCCCGGTCACCCGTACTTGGGCGACAATGACTATTCCTCGGACGACTTTATTGCATTAGTGGTGGATATGAGAGATTCCACCAAGCATCTGCGCCAGGCTATCAGCACGAAGGTAGCAAAAGTTAGCCAAATGCAGCGAGTATACTATGAAGTCTCAGCACTGCTGCCGGCGATGGCAAAAGTAATACAGGATGAGCATGGAATCGTGACCGAATATTTAGGAGATGGTGCTTTGGCACTCTTTCAAGTGCCGAAAGAAAAGGACAAACGGGATCAGATTGTTTACTGCGCTCATGATGCTGCAGTGAATTGTCTGGAGGCCCTGAAAATAGTTGTTAATCCCGCGCTCTCCGCTAGATACCAACTACCTCCATTGGAGATTGGAATTGGATTGGCATTCAGCAGCGCAATAGTCACAAGGTTCGGGTTGCCACCTAACACCGATGTCAAAGTGGTAGGGGAGTGTGTATATTTCGCAGCCGAGCTATCGAAAGAAAGGAATCAAATTCTTGTACATTCATTCTTAGAACATATCTGGCCTACGTCGGAACGAGGCCGAATCAGATTTCAGCCCCGCAAGGTAAAAGACCTCGATGCATATTTGCTAGGTCATGCGGAGAATTGATTCATCGCGGGTTATGTCCGATTCAAAGGGAAGAGTATGTGCTAGGTCAGGGATCAGCGCTAAGCTTGAGCCTATTGGATGTCGTAACAATGAATTAAAGGATAAGACCTTGGAAGCATCCTTCTCAGAGTTCAACCATCTCGACAGCGTCGTCCGAATAAAGGAGATTCTTGCTTCCGAGGATAGCTCCTACGAAGAAAAGGATTCGATACCTGCTCGGACACAGCTTACGTTCTCGAACGGGTTTAATGTGAAAGCGTCCGCGATCTATGTAGATATCAGAGGGTCCAGTGACCTCGCTGAGAAGCATAAGCGGCCAACCTTGGCAAAGCTATATCGAAGCTACATTTCCGAACTAGTTGCTGTATTGACAGGAGACCTCAATGTGAGTGAGATCTATATTGAAGGTGATGCTGTTTGGGGAGTATTTGACACTCCCTATCAAAAGGACGTCAATCGGCTGTTTAGCACAGCTGCAAGGGCATCTTCTCTCATTGATATCTTGAATTACTATTACACGAAGAATGGTATCTCACAAATTGTAGTTGGAATGGGGTTAACCTACGGATCAGCCCTCTTCTTGAAGGCGGGATACAAAGGAAGCAGTATTAATGAAGTGGTCTGGCTAGGTAAGATGGTAGCAGAAGCATCGACGCTCTCTTCATATGGGAGGCGTGATCTTCTCGACAAAAGGATGATGGTATCAGAACTCTTCCATTACAACCTTAACGACCATAACAAGGCTCTTCTTGAATGGAACAGCACCCGAGGATGTTATCACGGGTACATTGTGAATATTGAAATGAGTGAGTGGCTGAAAAGCCGGAACGGCTAAGACGATGGGGAAGATAACATGGTGACGCCTGATCAGTTGAAGTTCGACAAGGTAGTTGAATTCCAATACCAGTCCATCACAGATTTGCAGGGGATCATTCGTGCGGTTGATACGAAAGTCGGAGCTCTTCTGGTAATTCTGCTATTCCCATTAACCAACCTCGGCTTGATTAGAAAACACCTGGAGGCACTCTTTCAACGAAGTGGAACGATACCAACCCTAGGAATTGTCTTTTGGATCTCTATATCGCTTTTTGCCGTTTTGTGGCTAGGATCCTTTGCCGCTGCTTTACGAGCACTGGTAGCCATTGATAATCCGACATTGCACATCTCGAAAGGTCTAGGGTGGGATGACACCTTTTACGTTCCGAGGCTTTACAAACTAAATTGTTTGGATACATTCTTCAATAGAAAACGAGTTCATGCAAAGAAGGGAGTGGCAGAATTCTGCACTTCGCTGCCTGGAACAGAGGACCACTTGTCCAGAGCTCTTGGCTTTGAACAGATGAAACTGG
>PMBQ01000098.1 GCA_003152955.1 Candidatus Bathyarchaeota archaeon | reverse complement strand
GGCAGGCCTCTATGTAGCAGGGCTCGCAGCAACATACGTCTCAATCGCGCTGGCGGTTCTTGTCAGCTACTCCCCAATCCCGGTCCTCATATCCCTCGTAACTATTCCCATCGCATACAAAGCAGGAACCATCGCACTCAAGAACTACGACAAAACCCCCGCACTGATTCCAGCGCAGGGTTCCAACGTCCTAGTAATACTCACCACGATTCTGCTTATCGGCGTCGGATACACCGTTGCAGCATTTCTCTAAGGTTCAACACTAACTGCGCTAAACGGTTGGCTTTTAACTAAACCTGGCAATTCTTGACATGATTCACGAATGCCTTCCCTACTTATCAAAAACGCTGATTGGATAACGACACAAAACGAGAATCGAGACGTACTGCGAAACGCCTCAATCCTCATCCGCGACGGAGTGATCGAGGAAGTAGGAAGTACCAGTGTGGGATCAGCGGATGTTGAACTCGACGCCAAAGGTAAGATCGCGCTCCCGGGACTTATCAACACCCACACGCACCTATCAATGACAATGTTTCGTGGCTTTGCAGACGACATGTTACTCCAAGATTGGTTGCAAAAGAAGATCTGGCCACTCGAAGCAAAACACACAGACGAGACATGCTATTTCGGCGCCCTTCTTGGTTCTGCTGAGATGATCATGTCTGGAACGACAACCTTGGTGGACATGTATTTCCACATGGAAGCCGTGGCAAAAGCAGTTGGAGAGTCAGGCCTACGAGGATTCCTATCATATGGCATAGTCGACCAGTTCGATCAGGCCAAAGCACGTCAGGAGCGGGAGAACACTCGCAAGTTCTTCGAAAATATCCAGGCTCTTGAAAATCCCCGGATAAGGTTCGCTCTCGGACCTCACGCCCCTTACACTTGTTCAGAGGAAACACTGCTTTGGGCCAAGGATTTTGCTGAGAAGAACGGGGCAATCATTCATATCCACATAGCCGAAACCAGACGGGAACAGGCGGATTTTCAAAAACAGCATGGAATGCGTGTCGTGGAATACCTGGACAAGATAGGTGCACTATCGAAGAACATGCTCGCGGCTCATTGCGTGTGGCTTACCAAGAGCGAAGTTGAATTATTGGCAAAGGCGGGCGTCAGTGTCGCTCACTGTCCTGTTTCCAACATGAAACTTGCAAGCGGTGGCGTTGCACCGCTCCCTGAAATGTTTGATAGAGGAATTGCGGTGGGGTTGGGAACGGATGGAGCTTCGAGCAACAACACGTTGGATATGTTCGAAACCATGAAAGTGTGCGCCCTGCTCCACAAAGCGCACAGGTGGGACCCTACAGTTCTGAATGCTCAGAAAGTGCTGGACCTGGCCACGATAGGGGGCGCTCGTGCTCTAGGAGTCGAAAGAGAGATTGGCAGCATCGAAATCGGAAAGAGAGCGGACATTATCCTAATCAATGGAAAAAGACCAAACATGATGCCGATCCACGGCAAGGATACGGTGGTCTCAGACTTGGTGTATTCGGTGTCATCGGGAAATGTCGACACGACGATTGTGGACGGCAGCGTGCTGATGCAAGATCGAGAGATCAAAACCGTGAACTTGGATGAAATTCTGCCAAGAGCACAGGAGCTGGCACTTCGAATGGTCTCTAACTAGAACGCTCGACTTGCATTTTCCAATCGAACCTCCTCCAGATCTAGGTATCCAGAATCTCCCCTCCATCGAGGAGTCGCCCGGATTATGGATAGACGCCCTTTGAAAATCGGTCCCCCAAGGACGAACGTTTCGGCTTCCCCGCCCTCGAAGGCAACACTCATTCCGTAGCGCCTGTTCAATTTCACAAGCTCGTCGAGTTCAGGTCTTCCAAGCTTTCGTCCGAGCCAACTCGCATCTAACCCCAACGCACTGCACGCGGTCAGGATGATTTCGAATCCAGCCTCTATCTGTTCCCCAACGAGCTGTTCCTGATTCTTATGCCAGAGTGGTGCGAAGCTCTTCAGGCCTAGGCCCTCGCAGATGTTGTCGAGTCTCGTTCTTTGATATTCGCTGGCGACAGCACCCGATACGACAGCGTCAATACCAGCTGACTGTCTCAATTTTTCGAGCCCCGCACTCAGGTCTTCGAGTTCTTTCTCTTTCACCCCCATTGTTGGAAGGAGCGTTTGGGGGATCCCGATCGCCTGAGCCTGTAGTTTCGTCCATTTTATGCCAGGGTAGTGGAACATCCATGAATCTTCGGACTCGGGAAATACTGTCACAAGGGTGGTCAGGTCCCAACCCTGCATTTGAGCATACCAAAGGGCAAAAGCGCTGTCCTTTCCTCCGCTGAACAGTACGGCGACCTTCATTGAATCAACCTGCTAGAAGTCTGCAGGCGCTTTGTACTTGAATTGGTCCTCGTATAGGCGCTGTAGTCTACCAAGCGTATCCGCGTCTTCCGGTCGCTTGTCCTCCCTGAACCGTGTGATTCTTGCAAAGCGAAGCGCAAACCTGGACTTGTAGTGAGGGCTACGCTGTATCTCATTGAAAGCAACTTCGACAACAATGGATGGTTTCACGTAGACAGTGTAGTCGGTTTCCTGGGTTTTCAACTTGAGCAGTTTCTTCGTAATTTCGGTGAACTCTTCATCCGTCAGGCCCTTGAAGGTCTTCCCAACAACCAGGTACTCTCCGGATTCTTCCTCCCTAGTGCCTAAATGGTAATTGCTTAGCCATCCGCGCCTTCTGCCGGAGCCCCAATCGGCAGCCACGATTACCAAATCGAGCTTTTCCGCAGGTTTGATTTTGAACCATTTTTTTCCTCGAACGCCAGGTGTGTAGGTACTTTTCAAATCCTTAGCCATCAGGCCTTCATGCCCAGCTCTTATCGAGGAATCCAGCAGCTTCCGCGCCGTGTCCAAATCACTGGTAACGATTCTTGTGGCAAGCAATTCTGGGTCGGTCAATAACTCCAGCTTCGACCATCGCTCCCCGTATGGCGCATCAATCAACAGCCTACCATCGAGGAAGATCACATCGAAGAGGAAAAGTTTGAGTGGAATCTCCTCCACCATGCTCTCAACTTTGTGAACTCGTCTGAATCTTCTCATCAAATCCTGAAACGGAAGAGGTTTCTGGCCCTTGCCAGTTGCTACGACCTCCCCCTCTACCAGAAATTCATTACTTCGAATGTGCTCTCTTGCAAGTTGAACGATGTCTGGAAGGCTGCTTGTGACGTCGGTGAGCCGCCTGCTGAAAATTCTGATGTCATCATCTTTTCGGTGGATTTGGATTCGTGCGCCGTCGTACTTGAACTCTAATGCAGTGACGCCTCCGTGCTCTTTGAAAACCTCCTGCGTATCTTGTACCATTTCGGCAAGCATTGGTTTGATTGGTACAAAGAGAGTTACTCCAATTTGCTTCAGGGCTTCAGAACCTTTCGTGAGCGCAAACTCAGCTACTTTGGTCACATCTCCCAAGAGCATGTACGCTCTACGCACTAAATCGGGGCTGGCCATCGTTGCATCTGCGATTGCATCGAGAATAATTCCCTCAACCGCTCCAATCCTCATCTCTCCGAAGACGATCCGCATCAAGTAGTGGGCTTCGGCTTCGGGCAGGCGGCTCAGTAGAACCTCGATCAGGTTTTCCTTTCTTTGCCTGGACCCAGGTCCGGAAGCGGTTGCGATCTTGTCAAAAGTGTCATAGACTTCGAGTATCGTTACGGGTTTTGGGGCCAGTGTTGATTGCCCGCTGTGACGGTTGATCTTCCAGATCGTCTGCCCCCCTATGTCAAGAACTCGTGAGTCNNGGTAGGTGACTTTCTCAGTTCTCTTTGTGGTCGACTCTAGCGCTCTGCACGTGTCGACGAATTGAGTGAATAGTGTCTGCTCAGTCAATTCGGTAGTGCCTATCCTTTTCCAAGCCAAGCTGTCAGGGTGGAACGTTCCCGCGCGTAGAACTCTCTCATTCTCTCAATTGCGAGCTCAACCCTTTCTTTCGAACACCCTCTCTCTCCGCAGAGGAACTGTCTTAATTCATCTTCCTTCACACCAGAGTACTGGATTTTGACATCATTGATGACGGGTGGCTTGAGGAAGATCGCCCGCACCTCGTTCACGCTCTCTGCGAGCTGATTCTTGTATTGTTGCGGCAATCCTTCTAACGTGCCGTACGTTTTGATGAGCCTTAGTGCCGTCTTGGGTCCGACTCCCTTGATGCCTTCGTTGAAGTCGGTCCCAACCATGATCGCCAGATCAATGAGTTGCTCTCGCGTTACTTCGAGGTGCTGAAGGAGATTATGAAGTTCAATCATTTCCGGAATGAGGGGTCTTGCTCTGCCTTTGCTCGGCAGGAACTCTTGACCGGAAATTGTCACGTAACGAACAAGGCGGGGTGAACCGAATAGAACCGAATCGTAATCTCGACTGTTGGCTGCCCAGACTTGACCCTGCATCGCCATGTGAGCTGCTTGCGCTTCACCTTCTTGTGGAGCCTGAATCCATGGGACCCCGAGCATCTCGAGAACTCTCTTCGCGTCGTCTTGCATGGGCTGTGTAAGCGAGTTCATTGTGACTGCTTTGGACCATGCTGCAGAGTAGTCTTTGCGTTTGACGGCTTCTTCCCAGTCCGCGCGGGCGCGTTCCCTGTAATGTCGCCTTTCCTCCAATGTTCGCATTTTCAACGCGGGGGGTTTCCCGTCAAATACAAAGACTGGCCGGATATCGTAGTCAGCGATCAAGCGTGTCGTTCTGAAGAGAAGGCCGACTAAGTGCGAGGTAATATGTCCCTTGGAATCTGTGAAAGGTCTTCCATCGCGCATTCTGATGAGCGCCAAGAACTGGTAGAGATTGTTGTTAGCGTCTACCGCTAGGCTTCGACCTTTCAAATCATCTAGCGTGAGTTGCCGCTTTACGACGAGCGATGAGAGGTTGAAGCCCACGAGTCAGGTACCCCATATTGTATGCCGCTCTTCTTGTGGATGTGGTATATTGGCACTACCTGCATTGTCAGAATGCGTGCTGCAGATTCTCGGCTAACGAACCACTTTTTGGTACTTGGTTCGAGATGATCTTTGAACCAGGTTATATCCCGGTGCCTACGTGAGTCGATCGTCTGGTTTATGGGTTTGATGAAAGCAGCTAGGCTGCACAAGATTGGTGAGGAGCTACAGATAGATCACGTTGAAGTTCCCTCGGTCGGAGACAATGAGGTTCTAGTTAAGGTGCGGGCGAGCGGCATATGTCATTCCGACTTAAGCTACCGGAATGGCGTGAGCCCGGTTGGCAGGCTACCTATAACTTTGGGTCATGAAATCGCGGGCGTTGTGGCTGAGAAGGGTGGCGAGGTCAAGAGAGTAGCGAAAGGCGACAGGGTTTGTGTTCATTACGTGATAAGCTGCGGGCAGTGTCGATACTGTCTTGCTGGTCGTGAAACATACTGTGCAAATTACCGGATGATAGGAAAAGATGTGGATGGCGGATTCGCAGAGTTCCTTGTGGTTCCAGCAAGCAACCTTCTCCCACTACCTGAACCTATCCCGTTTGAACAGGGTGCCATTTTGGGATGCGCAGCTTCAACAGCGTACCATGCACTAAGACGGGGAAGAGTGAGTCCAGGTGATAATGTGGTTATCTACGGTGTCGGTGGACTCGGAGTTCATGCCGTCCAGTTAGCCAGTGCGATCTTTAGAGCCGGCAAAATCATCGCAGTAGATGTATTGGACCAAAAACTAAGCCTCGCTAAGAAACTTGGATCCAAAGAAATCATCAACGCCTCCAAGGATGACCCAGCAGAAACGATCAGTAATATGACAAATGGACGAGGCGCCGAAGTCGTAGTGGATTTTGTGGGTCGAACAAAAACTATCGAGAAGTCCATCGCTTGCGCCGGAAAAGGTGGAAGAATAGTTGTGGTAGGCATAAGTTCCGAAGACCTACAAATCTCGCCGTACTCCACAATCATCGGAAAGGAAATAGAGATCGTTGGCGTGAACGACCATTTGAAGTCAGAGCTCGCAGACTTGATTCAACTCGTCAAATCTGGTAGAGTTGATCTTTCAGGTTCGGTCACGCACAAAGTGAAGCTGGAAGAGGCAAACAAGGGACTCCAGATCCTACACGACAACATCGGACTACCTGTCAGGGTTGTGATCGAACCTTAACCTCAGGGAAGTTATTAGAAGCACAAAGTGGATGTTGCATCGCACTGCGGAAGGGAAGGCAATTCGCTTTGATCCTTGGATCTTCCATCAATTATCTCGGCATTGTCCTGTTTGCTTCCACCGACCCGATTAGGGGGCAGTCTGATTTCGCCGCCGTTGAATAGTAATGCATAAATGAGATTGAATCATCTTGCCTTCGCGATTTCAGAGCAGAGTTGAGAGCAAATGCCTCGTTACAAGACAACGACTGAAATACAGAGGATCATAGCGAACAAGGAACAGATCCGAAAGGCGTAGGATAGTTTCTACGTCCGGGAGATATGGGCATAATCGCCCACGTCGATCACGGTAAGACGACGATGAGCGATTCCCTCCTTGCAGCTGCCGGTCTTCTGTCGCCAGGTATGGCTGGAACAGCGCTAGCCCTGGATTACATGGAGGAAGAGCAGAAGCGGCAAATGACCATCAAGGCCGCGAACGTGAGCCTACTTCACGAGAGAGCGGGAACCCCGTACGTTATCAACCTGATAGACACGCCGGGCCACGTTGACTTCTCCGGCAGAGTTACACGTGCACTTCGAGCCATCGACGGCGCCGTTGTTGTTGTGGATTCCGTTGAAGAGATAATGGTGCAAACAGAGACCGTGACTAGGCAGGCGCTCGAGGAGCGGGTAAGGCCAGTTCTTTACATTAACAAAATCGATCGACTCATCAAGGAGTTGAGACTGACTTCTGATCAAATCCAAGAACGGATCGGCCGCATCATAACAGAATTCAATCGACTAATAGAATTGTACGCGGAGCCCGAGTATCGGGAGAAATGGAGGGTAAGCTTCGCTGGCAACACGGTTGCCATGGGATCGGCAAAAGATAGATGGGGTTTCAACGCGGAAATCGCCAAAGAGACGGGTGTCAGATTCTCTGACGTCGTAGACGCGTACACAAAGGATACGGCTGCTGAACTAAAGGAAAGAGCGCCGCTTCACGATGCAATCCTCAACATGGCTGTTGAGTCGATGCCTCCCCCCCATGTTGCCCAGAGATATCGTATACCACGCGTTTGGAAGGGAGATATCACTAGTGAAGTTGGCCAGGCGATGATGAACTGTGACGATAATGGCCCCGTTGTTATGGCCATCACCAACATCGTTGTGGACCCACAGGCTGGCGTAGTGGCGAGCGGTAGGCTGTTTTCGGGAACCATTACTGAAGGATCAACATTTCACCTTCTAGGAGCCCGTGTCGATCAACGGGTCCAACAGGTGTGTCTCTTCATGGGACCCTACCGAGAAATCGTAGGAACAATCAGTGCGGGAAACATACCCGCCCTTCTGGGACTCGATGCAGCCAGGGCAGGCGAGACCATGTCCACGATCAAAGACATAGCAGCCTTCGAGGCAGTGCACTACGTGACCGAACCAGTAGTAACGATGGCCGTTGAACCAAAGTACAGTCGAGACCTACCCAAACTAGTTGACCTACTCAGGAAACTCAGCTTGGAGGATCCGAACCTCGTTACCAAGATCAACGAAGAGACCGGTGAGTATCTGATAGCAGGCATGGGCACGCTGCACCTGGAGATCGCTAACACGCTCATAACAAAGACCGGGCTCGAGATCATAACCTCCAAACCAATCGTCATCTACCGCGAAAG
>PMBQ01000375.1 GCA_003152955.1 Candidatus Bathyarchaeota archaeon | reverse complement strand
AACATACTTGGTGTACAAGCTCGAGAGCTCAGCCGGCAGCTCCCGAAAAAGCCTAAGCGACCTGATTCGAAATGCTTGCAGCCAATCAGGTTCTTGTCTGGAACCTGAAAGCGCAGCAATGGATTGTTCTGTTGCAGAGGCTAATGTCAACTCTGCCATAAACGCACACACCTTAGATGGAATTTGATGGTTCGAGTATGCTGATCAAAGTAAAAGGTTAGTCGATCTAGCCAACTGAACCTGCCATTTCCATTTGGATGAGCCGGTTCAGTTCAATGGCGTATTCCATGGGCAGTTCTTTGGTGAAGGGTTCCATGAATCCCATAACGATCATGCTCAGGGAGTCCTGTTCAGAGAGACCACGTGACATCAAATAGAACAGTTGGTCTTCCCCAATCTTTCCTACCGTTGCTTCGTGGGTTGTGGTTGCGTCGTCTTCATTGATTTCATTGTATGGATATGTGTCTGTTCTGGAATATTCGTCGAGGAGCAGCGCATCACATCGGACACTGGACTTGACGCCCTTCGCCCCTTTGGCCACGTGGAGTAACCCACGGTATGTAGTTCTTCCCCCATCCTTCGAGACCGATTTTGATGTGATTCGGGAAGTCGTGTTGGGCGCGAGGTGCACTACTTTGCCTCCAGAATCTTGGTGTTGGCCTTTACCGGCAAAGGCAACGGAGAGGATCTCCCCCTTGGCGCCGGGTCCAAGCAGATAGATCGACGGATACTTCATAGTCAATTTGCTTCCCAGATTTCCGTCAACCCATTCCATCGTCGCATTCGCGTACGCGTACGCGCGCTTCGTGACCAAGTTGTACACGTCATTGGACCAATTCTGAATGGTAGTATAGCGAACGTGTGCCCCGGGCTTGGCGATTATTTCGACCACTGCTGAGTGAAGTGAATCGGTAGAGTAGATGGGCGCCGTGCATCCTTCAATGTAATGCAACCGGCTGTCCATGTCAGCAATTATCAGTGTTCTTTCAAATTGGCCCATGTTCTGAGTGTTTATTCTAAAGTACGCCTGAAGAGGCACATCCACTGTCACTCCCTCGGGTACGTAGATGAAGCTCCCACCGCTCCATACTGCACTATTCAGTGCGGCAAACTTGTTGTCTTCGGGGGGAACTACCGTGCCGAAATATTTCTTGAACAATTCAGGATATTCTCGAAGAGCGGTATCCGTGTCTGCAAATATGATGCCCTTCTTTGCGAGATCTTCTCGCAGGCTGTGATAGACGACTTCTGATTCGTATTGAGCACCCACTCCTCCTAGGAATTTTCTTTCGGCTTCAGGTATGCCTAACTTGTCAAATGTGTCTTTGATGTACGCTGGGACATCGTCCCATGATCGGCTCTTCTTTTCGGTTGAGCTGGCATAGTAGAGCATGTCGTCAAATTTCAGCGTGCTGAGGTCTCCACCCCAGGCGGGCAGTGGTCTCTTCATGAAATGCTCATAGGACCGCAACCTGAACTGGAGCATCCAGTCAGGTTCTTTCTTGATTTGTGAAATCCGCTCGACGACTTCCCGCGTTAATCCCTTCGGAAATTTGTATTCGTAGGAAGCATCTGAGTCTCTGAAATTGTACTTCGTGTAATCGATGTCGAGCGTTTGTTTGGCGGCCATTTAGAGTCAACACGTCCTCGTATGACATACGTTATAAGTATTCTCTTCAAACAGGAGTTGGCGAAGCCTGATGCTCAATCCATTCATAGCCCTTTACTTCAAGCATCTTCGCCAATTCGGGACCACCTGACTGGAATATTCGCCCGTCGGCCATCACATGAACGAACTGAGGTTTAATGTAATCGAGAATCCGCTGATAGTGCGTTATTAGGAGGACTCCCATCTCAGGGCCAGCCATTCTAGCAATCACTTCAGCGACTTTTCGCACTGCGTCAATATCCAATCCAGAATCGGTTTCATCCATAATCGCTATAGCCGGCTGCAGGATGGCCATTTGAAGGATTTCGGCACGTTTCTTCTCTCCACCCGAGAAACCCTCATTCAGATAGCGTTTTGTGAATGACGAATCCAGGTCAACTTCCTTCAGCTTCTCCTCCAACTTCTTCTTGAAAGCCAACGCGGAGATCATCTCGCCGCCTACCCCTTTCGTTTCCGTCTTCTGTGCTTCTCCTTTGACTGCCCTGTAGGCAGACCTGAGGAATTGTGCAAGCGGGACACCGGAAATCTCCAGCGGATACTGGAACGCCAAGAACAGTCCTTTCTTGGCACGTTTGTCTGGTGTCAATCCGATAATACTCTCTCCGTTGACTAGAATGTCGCCGCTATCCACTTTGTATTTTGGATGTCCCATCAAAGTATTTGCCAAAGTGCTCTTTCCGGATCCATTTGGACCCATGATCGCGTGAATCTCGCTTTGAGCGACTCTAAGATTGACGCCCTTTAGGATCTGCTTCGACTCGATACTTACGTGCAGGTCCTTGATTTCGAGTGTTGTGACCATTGTGATCCCGTGTCGGGTGTTTGTGTTTGCTGACACTTTTGTCTGTTTATTAAATATGCCGTACGTTATAATTGACTAAATTTCCATCGGCATAGGTGAGGATTTCCGATACGGACCGCACTTGTGTCCTCGTCTGAATTTCATCTCTGATTTAGTCTCGAATCTCAGGTAGCAATCGTCAGCTGGCGCATAGTCGAGAACCCAAATTTCAACCTTGATGCGACGTCATTTTGTTTTCTGCTTCAGGGCGGACTCGTATGTGACTCCATGGTTTCCGTTGCCTCCGTGGAACACCGAACGATATTCACCGACGTTCGTCGGAGGTCTCGAGAGACGTTCAGGGCTCCACAGCAGTAGAGCGCGATCGTACTCTGCTAATTCGTAATCCGGCGTGTAGTCCAAGGCTCCCGTCGGACAGTAGTCTGTGCAGAAATGACAGAAACAGCAACGAGCGTACCAGTATTGGGGGAAACGTTTCTCCGGGTTCTGTGGGTACTCTTTGTTGTCCGAAACCGGAACTAATGAAATGCATCTTTCAGGGCAGATCCAAGCGCAGATGCCGCAGCCTGTGCATTTTTCCATGTAGAGCAGATGTCGACCTCGGAATCCTTTTGGAAGGAGGACCTTCTGATAGGGGTACTTCACAGTGAAGGTACGCTTGAAGATGTGTTTCACTCCTTCGTACACTGCTCCGAGAATTGCAGCGCTCATAGAACAACCCTCACCTATCCGCTTCCACGGGCCAATAGTCCAAGCTTCCGTAGATAATCGGCATGTCTGCTACGTGCACGTTGCGAATCAAGAATGGGAGAGCTATCAAGTTTCGGAATGACCCATTCATGATCTTGACTCTATACGGTTTGTCGCTGTTGTCACCCATGACCATGTAAGCGATTTCGCCACGAGAAGACTCAACCCGTCCAGTTGCTTCTCCTTCAGGTGCAACCAGAGGTGCTTTGCGTGCTATGGGACCTTGGGGGATCTTCTTAAGAGCCTGCCGAATTATTCCTACACTCTGCTTCATCTCTTCAAATCTTACGATGAAACGTGAATAGGAGTCTCCTTCATCAAACGTTGGAATCTCGAAGTCTAAGTCGCTATATGCGCCATAGGGTTCCACTTTTCGGACGTCATAGTCGACTCCTGAAGCCCGCAACACTGGACCCACAACGCCCAGTTTCATCGCGTCTTCTCGCTTGAGGACCCCAACTCCTTTGGCTCTTGCAATTACGGTGGGATTTCTGAAGAACATTCTGTCATATTCAACAAGTCTTTTCTCAAAATAATCCAGCAACTTAGTTAAGCGGTCTTCGAACCCAAAAGGAAGGTCTCGCCTTGGGCCACCGGGAGCCAAGAAAGAGTAAGTCATGCGGGCGCCAGTTAGCATTTCTGCAAGTTCCATGAAAAGGTCACGGTCGCCGAAGCCCCACATGAAGATTGTCGTGTGTCCCGAAAAGACTCCTTGCATGATCGCGAGCCCATACAAATGACTCATTATGCGATTCATTTCCGCGGCTATGGTTGAGATGTACTTTCCTCTCGGCGGCACTTCCACGCCTTGTAGTTCTTCAATTGGAAGCACGTAGCCCCAATTCATGTGAATTGCGTCTGGGATACATGGGCGCTCAAGGTGTGGTATGTTGCTTACATAATTCCGATATTCAGCAATCTTCTCGCAACCTCTATGCACGTATCCTATGTCTGGATCACAGCTCACAATGTAGTCGCCGTCGACGCGGATGAGTATCCGGCAGTGACCTGAACCGGGGTGTTGAGGCCCGACAGCTACATCGAGAGTTGATGATTGTGGAGTCCTGTTTGAGCTGGTGATTGGGCTCGGTGGGTTTGTTGTCATCGTTGACCCATCTCGGGGAATTTGATATCTTTGAGCATAGGAGGCGGTCCTTCCCAGTTCTCCAGTGTTAGCAATTTTCTGAGGTCCGGGTGGCCTTCAAATTTCACGCCGAACATTTCAAATGTTTCGCGTTCGTGGTAATGAGCGCTCTCCCACACAGAGACAACAGAAGCGATCGTAGGGTTGTCGCGTGGCATCCCTGTTTTGAGTATGACTATGACGTCCTTGACTTCAGCTTTCGAATATGAACCCGCGAAATACAAGACCTCTATTTTCTTCTGAGTAGGAAAGTCTACGCCGGCTACGCCCTTCACGTGGTCGAACCCAAGTTGGTCACGCATGAATCTTGCAATATCCAGAAGGTGGTCTTTTTCGAATTTGACCGTGATACGGTGTGGTCGTTCGACTTCGGCGTCTTTGATCGCATCTGGAAACTGAGCTTTCAATTGCTCAATAGTGTTTTTTTCTCTGGAGATGGAATCTTGGCTCACTATTCGAACACCTCTTGTCTACGTATCTTCTCTCTGAGCTTAACAATCGCGCTCAAGAGTGCTTCAGGTCTGGGGGGGCATCCAGGTACATACACGTCGATTGGGAAGAGCTTGTGGACGTCGTTAACGATGCTATAGGAATCATGAAACAATCCACCCGAGCAAGCGCAGTCACCCATAGCTATGACGTAACGCGGTTTGGCCATTTGCTCGTAGACCACTTTCAGCCGCTTAGCCATTTTCTTAGTGACCGTGCCCTCTACGATCAACAGGTCGCATTGTCTGAGACCTCCAGCAACGGCTTGCATGCCAAACCGTTCCGGATCGAGACGTGGCCCCATCATTGCCCCGAACTCCGCGCTGCAACAAGCCGTGGTGATATGAACGGGCCATAGGGCGTACATGCGACTCCAGTTTACCACGTACTTGATCGGACCAGAACCAATGATGGTTCGCACCAACTCGCTTATCTTGCCGATCCAAACGCCTGCAAAGTCCTGCAGTGTTTCTTGGCTCATTTTTCTGCTCCGCAACCACTATCTCAGTGTGCGTTCGAGAATCCGAATACAACACCATTGAAAAAGTTTGTCAAGTCTAGGTAGTCATGTCGCAGTAACAACAGACACACATAGTGCTCTTTGATCGAACCGATGTGATCAAGAATCCAGCCTCTAGGCCGAGAGTTCTCTAAGGGCTGCCACGACTTCGTTGGTATGTTTGGTGACATCTACTTTTGGAAAGATCTTTGCCCCTTTTCCATTCTTGTCGATCAGAAATGTAACCCGGTTTGTGGAAGTTCTCGTATCCTTGAGTATACCGTATGATCTTGCGATATGCTTCTCTTTGTCACTGATGAGTGGAAAGGTCAACTTGTATTTTGTGATGAACTTCTTGTGGGACTCGACACCGTCAAGGCTCACGCCGACTATTTCAGTATTCAGCGATCTTATCGGTTGCAGATTGTCTCTGAAGCTGCACGCTTCTTTCGTGCAGCCCGGAGTGTCATCTTTTGGATAGAAATAGAGCACGACATTCTTCTTTCCAACAAAATCTTTGAGGCCCAGTAGACTTCCGTCGGCCGTTGGCCCTTCGAAATCGGGGGCAAGGTCGCCAACTTTGATTTTGATCTCCATGATAGAACCTCGTATATCTCAGCTTGGAGGTGAATTGCTCACTGCTCACAGACGTGGCATGACTCTGTATCTATGCCGGGTTCTAGCCGTTTATGTAGATCGCACATGTAGCGGTTTTTCCTGACGTATTCGCATGCCGCTTCGATCTTGCTCATGACCTCGATAGGCTTTACTTTGCGTGAGGAGACCATGTCAGCAATGTCACCCGTCGCTCGCTCGATTTCTTTGATTCCGGTGAGTCGTATTGCTGCACCGCGTTTTTGGTGAAGGTACTTGCTTACGGCTGGTTGGGTTACTCCCAAGAGCTTGGCGGCTTCCTGCTGTGTCATCCCGTGTTCTTCAACAAGCCGTTTCACGACAAGTGCTCTAATCGCTGGAATTACGGACTTTGAAGCAAGTTCCTCGGGGAGAATCATTGGCATTGCGGAATTCCAGTTGGAAAGTATGACGCAGGTTATATAAACGTGCTACGGCTGAATCCAATTCTAGACTCTTTCTTGCGTTTCGCTTGGCAAGAGTATGTCATGAGGCCGCGCTTCTTCTTCACCGGAAGGACTCAGAGCCGCCAGTCGTCCCTTACTCCAAAGCTCCTGAATACTGCTCGCGCCCGCGTAACCCATCGAGGCACGCAGTCCCGATACCAGTTCCTCAATGACAATGCTGACTTCTCCTTTGTAGGGGACCCATCCCTCAACTCCCTCAGGGACATTCTTGGAAGGGAGACTGTAACGGTCAAGGGAGTAGCGCCTCGCCCGTGCTGTCGGGCTGCCCATCCCTCTATATTGTTTGTAATATCGTCCGCCTATGGTAATGAGCGTGCCTGGCGATTCTCTGCAGCGCGCAAACAGATTCCCCGCCATAACCACCGACGCACCTGCTATCAAGGCGATTGCTGCGTCTCCTGGTGTTCGAATTCCACCGTCGGCCATTACGGGAATGTCTGCGCCGTATTTGGCAACTGCATCTGAAACCTGGCCAGTAGCGAACAGTGTTGGAGAACCAGCTTTGGTTATCTCAGCTGTGGTGCAAATCGATCCGGATCCAATTCCTACTCTGAAACCGCTGATCCCGTCAAGCTCTGCGATAGCATCTTCAGCAGCTTCATAGGTTCCAATGTTTCCAACTATAACTTCTGCGGAAACTTCAGCCATTAGCTTCTTGGTAGCTTTGAAGACATTGTCGTTGTGAAAATGTGAAACGTCAGTCACGAGGATATCTGCGTACTCATCGAGTTTTTTAGCGCGATCAAGATCGAACGGGGAAACGGCTGCGGCGCAAAGCAGCTGTCCGTTTTCATCTCGAGCTGCGGATGGGTATTTTCCTCGGAGAAGGATGTCTTTGAACGTTATGAGTCCCGCTAATTCTCCTGCTTTGTTGACTATGGGGAGTTTTTCGATCTTATGATCGTGAAGAAGTTTCTGTGTTTCCTCAATGCTCGTTCCTTCTTCCGCTTTCACGACGTTTCTTGTCATCACTTGCTTTACAAGCAAACTTGGCTCTGCGAAGCGAACGTCTCTACCGGTTGCGATTCCGACCAGTTTCGTCTTGTCAACTACGGGCAGTCCCGAGATGCTATGCTTCTCCATTAAGGCCAGGGCCTGACCCACGGTATCGTCGGGAGATATTGTGATAACGTCACGAATGATTACGGCTTCGGCTCTCTTTACTCGCTTTGCCATCGCCACCTGTTCATCGACGGAGCAATTCCTGTGAATTACTCCCAACCCTCCTTGCCTAGCGAGGGCGATAGCCATGTCGCTCTCAGTCACCGTGTCCATGGGAGAGGAGACGAATGGAATGTTGAGCTTGTGCCGCTTCGTCACGCGGGTACGAACATCCACTGCACTTGGCTCGACTTCGGCGCGGCCGGGGAGTATGAAAACGTCTCGAAATGTTAGAGCGACCTGTATGCTCTTGAACTTATCGAGGAATGTTTGACTAGAACTCTCCGCTTTCAATAGTCAGACCTGCTTTTGAAAGAGAGTGCGCTGTTCGCAATTTAAGCTATGGTTTGACCGGTGATGAAACCTCAGAACTTGCACAGAGCTAGGTCCATGTCCGCAATGACCAGTCTATCGAACGTCCGAAGAGCGCTTTGTTCTCACCAGTGAATCTCCCGGTTCACGAATTATGACTATCAAGAAATACGCTATGGTTGAGCTTTGGCAATATGCCGCTTTTTTCTTGATCTGGTTTTTCAAGGTGGGGGGTAGATTGGCGCAGGCACTTCGTCACTCATATTCGTCCCCCTTCATAGAAACAGGAGGTGAGTTGCTGAAGTATTGAACTATCCGATCGAGGTGACGTCTTAGTACGATAAGCACATATAGAGCGAATCAGAGGTTGCAGATCCGGATCTACAAGAAACGTGATGAGTTTGGGTCAAGGCGCTGGTGGACTCCTAGCCGCTAGGAAGGCAACAAAGGACAGAGGTCGTCTTAGATGGCACTATCGACCCTACAAACGAAGAATGCTGGGGCTCGACTACAAGGCAGACCCCTTGCAGGGTGCGCCCCAAGGACGAGGAATCGTGCTTGAGAAGGTAGGTGTCGAATCACGCCAACCAAACAGCGCTGTACGTAAAGCCGTTCGAGTTCAATTGATCAAGAATGGAAAAGTCATTACCGCATTCGTTCCGGGAGACGGCGCCCTCAACTTCATAGACGAACATGACGAGGTTTTGATTGAGGGAATTGGTGGTGCCGAAGGCAAGGCCATGGGTGACATACCGGGAATACGCTACAAAGTCTATGCCATCAATTCGGTATCCCTTGACGCCCTGATGAAGGGAAAGAAAGAGAAACCTAGACGGTAGACTGCAGCGAGTCAGCGTTCTCTATCGTTCTTAACGAGCCAAAAACCCAGGCGCAGGTCCCATTTTCATTTGTGCCCAAGCGACCATTTTAGAGTTAGAGCCCATGGAACCAGCAACCCTCCCAGAGCGATATTACTCAGAACCGCGCCGACCGAGGTTATCGCAAAGAGAACGGTAAGCTGACAGAGTTCTGCCAGAAACAGTCCCACCATTGAAGCGACCCCAAGGAAGAATGCTACTCGAATGGCATACAGTCGCGATGAGTGGGACTTGAGTCTGGATAGAATGGTCAAGATTGGTCCGAGGTAAATGAGGCCAATCTCGAATGAAGCAAGAACTCCTGCGGTGGTCACGGCTACTTCACCGTTGAAAGAAGTTGCGGCAAACACCAGGCTCGAGACATAAAGGATGCCGATTAAGGGATAAAGAATAATCTTCATTCCAGTTCTGATTAGGTTGTGAGAAGCTATGAAAGAGGAAACTCCTGGGCTGAAACTGTAATAGAACGCGTTGAAAACCTGCATGAAGCCCTCTCCCGCAGAGGTCCGCAGAACGGCATAGTCTCGAAAATTTCTCAGCAACGTAACCTCGGGCGCGATTTCCGACCCGTAAGTTGCCGTAGCGATCAGACATTTAGGAGGAGCGTTCGTTGTCGTCGACAATGATGACGATGACGAAGTTGTGGTGTTGGATGTCGAGGTGGTTTGATCGGAGGAAGTTGTTGAGGAAGATGTTGTCGAAATTGTTGTTGAAGGTGTCGTCAAGGTCGATGATGAAGTGGCAGTTTGGATCAACACTGAGAATTGTGCTTGGCTTTGGCCATTGCTGTATCCAGGTTTGCTGGCAGAAGCGTACACTATGTATTGTCCCATGGGTGAGTTGGCAGGTAGGCTCAATGTCTCCGCATAACTGCCTGACTGGTCAGAAGATAACAGTTGAACCTGAACTACGTTGTTACCCGGGTCATTGACCTGAATGGAGACTCCCGCGCCGAAGACAGGTTTGTTTTGGTTATCCAGTACCGCTCCAGATATCGCGACAGTTTCTCCCGGCGTGTATCGAGCCCTATCCGTAGAGACCGTGATTGACAGCGCAGGCTGTGATACGGCGGGTGATACGAGAATCAATATGCCAAGGATGAGAGGTAGAACTAGCTTTGATGAAATAGACAACCCGCTCATCTTCGTATAGTGCTTTCGCCTGAAGGCTGGCTGCTGACAAATTAACTTGCTCTATTCTCTAAGTGATTCTAATTACTCAAGTAGTTCCAGGAGGTCGTTGTTTGCGAGTTCTCCGCTTGCTCCATTGACCACGATTTCAATGGGGACGAGTCCCTTCTGGACAGATATTCTTATGAGTGGAATGTAAATTCGCTTCATTTCCAGTATTTGCAGTCGGTTGCTAAGAACCTGTTTGAACCGTTCTGGCATGCGAACGACTTGCTCTCTAAATCTGTTCAGGACACCCTCCTTCGTTAGGATGGACTCTCGAACCCGNNAGATTCTTTTTGATTTCCACGACGTTAGCGCCATCTCATCATCTTGGTCGACTACCTTCCCCAGTCCAGTGATCGTGAGCTCTGACGCAGATTTCTTAGTCGCCAATTCCAGTACATCGCTGACAACAAAGTACTTCGATTCGTTTGTCAGAAACGCGCCTAACATTTGGAATCTTTCGACGATTGCTGCAGAAATGAAGTGGCGGTGTTTCTTTTCTAACATTAGGTCTCTGCTCTTGCCTTCAACTTCGACACCGACTACGTCATCCTTCACATTGATCCTGTAAGTGCTCGTCCGGAGGTAGTAGCATTCATGGAAGCCCTTGAGTTTCCAGATTGGGACAAATTCTACTGTGGGTGTTCCAACAATCTTGGGTCCATCTTTTCGCCTTCGGGAGATATTTCGCAATCTTTCTTTGAAGGTCTTATTGGACGACAGGGCGATGTCCAGAGCGCGCTTCACTGGTATAGGTTCAATCTTGAAGACATTCTCGATAACCTGATTCGCGTCCCACCCATTCCCTGTCCTAAGCCCGCCGATTTCCGCCCTCTCAGGAGCTACTTCGCCAACTTGATGCAGTCGGCTAGCCAAGTACTCCTCCAAGGCCAGGGAGGAATCATCCTGGCCTGCATTATCGGTCTCCTTTTCGTCGTTCGTTCTGCTTGGAGACGATGCTTGGAGTGTTCCTTTCATTTGTTCCCTGATCCTGCTCAGGCCGGAGGTGATGCCCTCAAGATCATCGTGGTCTTTTGATTCCAAGATTTACCTTCTCACGATGTTATTGCGAATTCAGAATTTGCGCTTGCGAGGAATGTTCCGCCTTGGGAGATCAGCTTGTCGGAAACAAGCACGTTTGCAGTGAACAATCCAGCTCTCATAGCAGATGTCGCTTGGAAGCCAAACGCGACCTTTACGGTTTGCCCGGTCTCCAGTCGTGAAATCTGAAACTGAATCCAGATCGGCGTTCCTTTCGAGTCACGGACTTGCACCCATATGACACCGTCGAAAGCAGCACCGCTATTTGAGACCACGACCCAGACTAAAACTGTCTGTCCTGTGGAGAAAACCACGGAACGGTTTCCTGACATGTCGGTCGCGTAGATGTCTTTAATCACCACACTGGGCGTCGACGATGTCCCCGCGACAAAAGTCGTATGTGTTGTTGCACTTGCATACCCAAACTTGGTCGCCGAGGCGAAGACCGTGTACGTCCCTGCCCTGTTTGTGGCGTTCACTGGGATCTTGAAGCTGAATACTCCTACCGAGTCTGTTACGAATTTGGCCGAGGTAATTTCGGCACCGGTCGGCCCATCTACCTGCAGAGCCACATTTGCGTCGGTCACGGTCCCGCCTGCCCCATCTGTCACTTGCCCTCGAAGGGACACTGTGGCATTTGGTTTGTATTGGTCCTGATCGGCGCTCAAACTAACGACTAGGGAGGCGCCCACAGGAATTGTAGTTGATCTGCTGGTTGTAACAGAAGGTGACGCTATTTCCAGGCTCACACTGGCGTCTGGAATTCTTGTTCCGTTGACTAGAGAGATAACTGTGATCCTGTAGGTTCCGATTGGTGTGTCATTTGATGTCACGATTATTAGGTTGGAGTGGAACTCTGGATTAGCGACGCCGTGATCCTGAGTGAAAATGGCAGCACTGCGGGGCGGGACTCCATTTGCAGCCAGGAGGACATTTGCTGTGACATTCGTAATGACTTGGATGTTGAATCTCGCGAATGCTCCTGCGTTGATCGTTCTGGATGAAGGGTCAACTCGAAACCGCACCTGACCTGTTGCTGCTATTGTTGCCGTGTTGCTAGTCTGGCTCGAGGTCGTTTGAGACGCGTTCATGACAGATGAACTAGTTGTGCCCACGATGGACGTGCCAGTTGATCTCAGTCCTATTGTAAATGAAACGTTGGACCCTACAAACTGCAGAAGGCCAAGTCGTTGGACCTGGAACATGCCAACATAGGTCCCTGCGCTCAAACTCCCTTCAATGCCGCCCTCACCCCTATCCCCAGTCGTGATGTTCCCAAGGTTGGTGTTGGTCGCGCTGGTTACCCAGATGGCTTGGTAGATAGAGTTGTTAGAAGCTTGCTTGACTTCTATCTTAAACTGACCAGAATCCAGATTGATCACCACGGTTACACTAGCTGACGCAGATTCAGTGTTGGTTGGAGAGCGTGCGAGCTGAAGGGAGAGTGTGTTGTCGGCGGAAACTGATTTCGGCACTATTCCTGCAGTCTGTGCGGTCGAGATGGCTACAATGAGTGAAAGCATTAAAGCCACTAGATTTCGAGAGTGTAAACGCACACGTGATGCTTCCTGCAAACTTCTTTGGTCTGAAGGGTTGATATAAGTGTTGTTGGGTGCCACATATCTACAATAACATACTGTCTACGTGTAGCGCTTACAAACTTTCATATAGGATACGAATAGACGCCTAGTGCGATGTGGCCTTCCTGTGAATTCAAAAGGCGACCCTGTGGTAGCTGACCTGCTCAGGAAGCTAAATCGAAACATGGAGATAGTGGCAAAGAAGTTGGACCGACTCATAGAAGTCCAGCGGTCTGCGGGTGGACAAGTCCTACGCCCGTCAGTTCCTGTGCCCGAGAACTTGCCACTCGACGTTACCACGCTTCTAGGGCTACCTGATCATCTGCGCAAGTCAGCGTTGGCCTTGGCCTCCCTCCGGGAAGCGACCGCCACGGATTTATCCAGAGAAACTGGAAGAGTCAGAGCAGTTGAGAGCGACTACCTTAACCAACTCGTATCGATGAGTTTGGTCAAGAAGAAAAGGAAAGGCAGGGACGTTTACTTCTATATTGAAACATAGGTGAATTAGTTTGAGTAAGACTCTGGCTTTCCACTCGTACAAGGGAGGAACTGGAAAGACCTCGCTCGTCGTGAATCTTGGTGCGTTGTACGCGAAGCAAGGAGCAAATGTTTGCTTACTCGACTATGACTTTCGTGCACCGAGTTTGAATGTCCTTTTCAAATCCAAACCAGAGCACTGGCTGAACGATTACTTGGAAGGGAATTGTGAGATCGGGGACACGCTCATCGACCAATCCGAGCGTTTCCACTTGCCAGGGAAACTCTGGGTAGGCTTTTCGAATCCGTCCTTAGAGGCTCTGAAGGAGATAATGACCAAGGACAGGAAATGGGAGGTTAAGGCTTTGACTAGGACTCTGGCGGGTAAGAAAGAGATTATCGCGGAGAAGAAGGTTGACTACGTGATCTTTGATACAAGTCCTGGGGCGCAGTACTCGTCGATCAATGCGCTTGCTGGAGCGGATGTCGTTTGCCTTGTGATGAAGGCGGATGAATTCGACTTGGAAGGGACAAAGGAATTGTCGAAAGGTGTGTATGATGCTCTCGGTAGGAAGTCAGGCATCGTCCTGAACAAAATCCCTTTGGAACAAATCGCAGCCGGAGGCGGGGCCGAGAAATTCGGGAAGCAGATTGCGTCAGAGGTCGGTCTTCCATTGGTCGGAATGATTCCCTGCATGTGTGAGTTGATGGCTGTGGGTGGAAAGATGATCTACACACTAGAAAAGCCTGACCACACATTCACAAGGTCCGTTGCCCAGGTAGCCGAGAGCCTGAAGAAAATATAGCCCGCGTATTGATTGCCAGTCAACTGAACTTCTCTACTGGGCGATTGCAATCGAGACAGAATACCCTTAGCAGGTGCCTATTTCGACTTCTCGAGACGTTTCTCATAATCCCTCCTCAACCGCTGGTAGGTAGTTTCGTCCACCTTCCCCAGTGCACGGAGCTCCTCGAGGCGGGCGATGACTCTAGCAGTTGCAACATACCCCGTGTCCGCCGACGCCTGTAGGAGCAACTCCTCAAGCANNAGTCTGCGCCGACCACGTGAACGGACCATCAGTCCTAGTGCTGCGAGCGCTACAAGCGCGGTTCCAACCGCTGTGATGAGAATGAAGTTGAACCGGACTGGTCCTGGGCTCACTTCAAGTTGAAATGACGCTTGGTGGCTTAACGAGCCTGAGACGGCGAGAAGTGTCACAGTGTAGTTGTCAACTCGCGCGGTGTTGGAAACAACAACGGTAACTGTTGCTGTTCCGCTGGGAATGATCGACTGAGGATTGAATTGTAGGGCCACACCGGTCGGAATAT
>PMBQ01000382.1 GCA_003152955.1 Candidatus Bathyarchaeota archaeon | reverse complement strand
TAGCATCGCAGAATCTTCTCGATAATGAACGCAAGGAGAAGGTTGAGGTTCTGGAACGCAAGCTTCAGATCCTAATAGATGGAGGCACGATAGGTGACCCTAGGGTCAAGGTGTGACTTATTCTCCACGATGTTCGTGCCAAATCATAGTATACGTATAGCCCGTTCCCTTTTGCGTATGGCACAGCTTGAAGCGTCGGATTGATTCAATGTCGCAGGATGTCCTTGTAAATCACGTCATATTGCTTAGCTATTTCTCCCCAGCTGAATCTCTCAGCTAGTTTTCTGCATTCGGTTCCCATCCTTATCGCCTTCTCGTTGTCTGATAACAGATACTCGATTGACTCGGCCATTGCCAACGAGTTGTGTGACGGAACGATCAATCCGTGCACACCAGTTTTGATGATTTCACTCGCTCCACAGTTGCGAGTCACGATGATTGGTTTTGACGAAGCCATCGCCTCTAGGCACGTCATCCCAAATGGCTCATAGTACGACGGGCAAACAAATACGTCACATGCAGCATAATAGAATGGAAGTTGACTATCGGATACTTTACCAACGAACCTTACATGTTCCTCAAGGCCCAGTGAAACCGCAAATTCTTGCGCTGACCGTAGGTAAGGTCCGGTACCGACGACAATTAGGAATACGTTAGAGTGGTTTTTTTTCACTATCTTGAGACTTCTGATTAGCTGAATTATTCCCTTACTCGGAACAATTCGGCCGACGAATAGCAGCATTGAACGCTGCTTCTGCTGCATTCCTGCAAGTCTGTTGCGGTCTGTGTTTCCATTGAATCTCTCCAAGTCAACTCCGTTGTAAACAACAGTGATTTTCTCTGGTGAAATTCCGTAATTGGACACAAGTTCATTCTTCATTCTTATGCTGACCGTTACAACACGCTCTGCTAGAACTCCACCAAGGGCTTCTAGGGCAATTCTGTACTTCGCCAAGATCCTGCTCTTAGGACCAAGATTACCTTCGGATTTGGTTCTTCGTTCGCCTCTTGTCGATTGGTGGAAATTCAACACGAGGGGAATCTTCCTTAGTTTGAGTAGAACTGCCGGCGGAACGTTCATCCAATCATGGGCATGAATAAGATCGCCTGGGTTTCTTGCAGATTGGAGGACACATTGGACATCGTAGATCGAAACGTCCCTGAGTGAATAGATGGGGTAAGATCGATGAAGGCCACTAATCTCATTGCCTTGTGCTGCGTGTTTTTCCTGCCCATCCATGGCTGAGGAAGTTCTGAAAATCTCGACGTCATATCCTAATTTTGAGATCTCTTTGTACAGTTCAGAATTAAACCTTCCAAGTCCCCCCATCATTGGAGGAGGATATTCATAAGCCAAGGTCAATATTCTGGGCATGGATCATATCCACTATTCGTCGCATCAATGCAAGGTCGACGGCATGAGCAAGAACGTAGCAGTCACCTAATGGGACGAACTTGCTAGATGGTTTGCATTCCGTTAGCCAAAAGAAGCAGATTTGCTTTGTACTTGGTCATCTTGTCAAGACATGGGCTTTCGAATTGGAGTCTTCCTGCACGATGTCAACAGCAGGTTCGAGAATATTGCTGGCGAGTATTCCGTCGCGTCCTACAGAGATCGAAACGTTTCGCTTCCTGCNNCTGAATGTGTTCTAAGGAATAAGAGATCTGTGGCTGAAGGGATGCTTGCTCGCGCTACCCATGATCAGCGGATCGATAGGCGCGATATCAAGTCTGTACTATACCTCAAAACTACCTCTAGTTGGAAACTCGGAGCATTGAGCACGTTCTAGTGCATGTGAGGAAGAGAACGGGTGAACGCCATTCAAACATGAAGGCGAAGTCGTATTTGTCTGGGCACAATGACCGTTCCATTATGAATTTAACGTGGCAAGAAGACCGGGCCGTCGAATATCTGAAACGGGCATTTGCGAAGCTATATGTAACTCTAGAACTTCCTTATGTAATTAGAGTTAAGAAATGGCGGCCTCCGCAGAAACCTTAGAGGATAAGATCTGGCAGGCAAATGTCTGCAACCATGCCAAAGAGGCTCCCTTCTATGAGAATATTCACGGAGAGATTTTCAATTTCATTGAGCAAAGACGCCTCCGTCAGGCCTTGGCCAGAGCGTCAAGCCTAGCTACGTGTAAAACTCGCGTCGCGTTAGATTTTGGATGCGGAACGGGTAACCTGACGTCCAAATTATTAGACTTGGGCTGGAAAGTCGTCGCTGCGGACATTTCGGATGGTATGTTGGCTATCTTGCGCCAGAGGCTGCCGGAGGCATGTTCCTCCGGAAGACTGCAGATTCTAAAAATAGCGAGCAAAGACTTGGAGTTTCCAGACGGGCACTTTGGAATGGTTACGACTTATTCCGTGTTGCACCACCTGTTTGACTACATGCACACGATCAAGGAATTGTGTAGGGTACTAGACAAGGGTGGAGTGCTGTACTTGGATCACGAAGAGAGTGATCGATACTGGGAACTTAAGGGCAACCGTGCGTACGAAATTTATCTAACCATGACCCACCGCCTTGACCGAGCATATCCCCTTTCGGGTCATCATCGGCAAGTGCCACATATTGACTACACATGGTCAGATTATAGAATTAAAGAATCTACCAAGATCGACTGGGCACTAATTCGAGATCATCTTGCTGAGAGTGGGTTTAGGTTTTATGAGGAGAACTATCTACTTCACTCGACATTCCTTCCAAACCCGCTATACCTGCTTTTGTCTGCGCTCGGAGTACGAAACATGAGAACGGTAGTTTCCGTGAAGACTAAGTAGGATAGGGAGGCTGCAGCGTTCTCATCACACTTGCGGCCACGTCCGAATTTCGGAACGATTTTTCTATCCTGATATTGGAGACCAACACCAGCAATTCTAACCTGTCTTCATAGCGCGCTCGAGGTATACCGTTCCCCAATCAAATCTTCTGAACGGCCTCACGATAATAGGGAACATGAGATGTCGGATGACCAGCGGAACGGTGCCTGAAGATCATAGACAAAGGACTGCTTCGTCGGGTAGTTGCTGAAATCGTGCAAGAATCCGACTGATGGCTCTAATCCAACAGCATTGATTGCTCGCCGACATTCATCTTCCAAGAGGCCGCAACCATAATTCAAAACTAGGTTAACTGAATCAGAAGCATTGTGATAGCAAGGAGAAGTGGCTTGCCCACAGAACCACACATCAACCCAACCNNAACAAGAGGGGGTAATGGCAGGTTTTCCCGCCCTCCCCCCGTTATTACCCAATCCTGATGCTACAAGAACTATTACTGGCTACTTGAGGCAGTCAAAAGGCAATCTGCGAACCTTTTTTGGAATTCCTTCCTGTCGAATCTTCGTATGTGATCCTGGAGTTGATGGGCAAGGTAGTCGTACTCCCCTTCAAGTGCAGCGCGTATTTTCTCTTCAGCTTCGATAATCGTATCGAAACGAAGTTCTCGAAAAGGCACAATCTCTGGTGTGCCTCCGTTGTTTCTTACAATAGGGAGGCAGCCTGCGGCTATTGCTTCTACCGTTGAGATTCCGAACGGTTCTGCATCGGCGGTATGCAGGAACACTTTGCTAGTCGTAAGGATTCTCCTCGCTTGCTCTTGCGAGACGTTTACGTGGAACTCAACTGGCGTGTTTACAGCCGCCGCTCTTAGATGCGAGAGAAGAGTTACTTCGTCATCTCTTAGGGCGCGACCAATCATTCTAAACGGAGCTTTCAATTTACGAGCGACTGCTAATTGTAGATCATGTCTCTTCCATTTTTCAAATCGCGCCAAGGTTACGACCCCGCTTCTGGCATTAGAGCCAGATCTTGCGTGCCATCGTTCCAGGTCAACTGGGGGGTAGATGACGATGGGGTGCAAATCTACTGAAAGACGTTCAACGATGCCCTTCGCGGTATATTCGCTGTTGGCGATGTGTACTTGTATCCTTCTCCATCTCTGAGCACAGCTGCGGGCAAGAACACGCAGTGGAACGAGATAGAGCCTTTTCAGAATATTCCGCTCATTTGTCATCCATGAGAGGTCGCTCGGTAGCAGGTTCCAATATACGGCGTCAGGAATTCGCAAGTATGGCGAAAAGTGACTATTGATAAACGGGACGGTGTCAATGAAAACGTCGCATTCTCCGACACGCTTTTCGAGAAGACTCCAAGCCCAGTCTAGGTGAATTCGGCTACTGGCAGCTCTAGGATACCTGAAGCCTGGCGGCAGCTTCCTCACATGCACACGACAGCGAAGGCTTGCAGGACTCCCAAAACCAGCAACAAGATCAGACGGGTTGAAATTGGTCTCCACATAAAGGTCTACGTCCCAACCGAGACGCACGAGTGCCTCAATCGCATCGAGCACTACTCTTTCGCTGCCGCCCATGGGAAGCATTTGTGAACAATAAATCGCAGCTCTCATACGACGACCTATGAGAAAATTGCTTTCAGTGCTCATCTATATGAATAGAGGCTCCATTTCATTCCACTAGACTTCGAAGAACTTCCCCTCTGGGATGGACATCGCCACAGCATCGCACCAATTCGAACCTGCAATTTTCTCGATAGAAGACTATTCGCATTACCGAACTCCGTCAGGTTCATACAACTGAATTGTGTTATTACAGGCTGTTGAGATTGAAGTCAGTAACAATCACGGTGGGATTTTTCGAGGAATCCGGCATCGGCAACATTGTGAAGAATCTCTGTTCTAATCTTGTGGCAAAGAATTACTCAGTATCAGTCGGGGTGCTTGCACAGAAATATGTTTTGACGGACATCCCGGTGGGGTGCAAGGTCTTCTATTTTACCAAACATGTAACGTTGTCCAGATTATTCGGGGGACTCGCTCTATCACAAGATTGGCAGTCAAACATCAAGGGAGACATAATTCATCATCACCAAGGCTCGCTCATAATGAGGAAACTGCCCTTCGAGAATGGTGGGGTGATCCTTCATTATCACGGGGCAAACCCTCGATTTGAAGAGAATGCAAAGGTCATGTACGAAGCCAGACAGATCCGAAGGCATGCGTCAAAGGCAGCTGCCATCATAACAGTGTCACAGTTCGCCAAGAGAGAACTACAGGAATTATTCAACGTACGCTCGGAGATTGATGTGATCTATCCAGGGGTTGACACTGAGAGTTTTACTACAGAGTTACCTGCCAAGTACCGTAGAGGCACACCATCTTTCCTGTTCGTGGGAGCCCTTGTCAAGAAGAAGGCAATCAACCGGCTCCTTGACGCAATTGCTACAGTGCGGAAGGAGAACCCGGACGCATTTCTAAGAGTCATAGGTACAGGTCCGCGGTTTTATGAGCTTCGAGATCAAATCAGAAGACTTGATCTAGAGAGAAATACTGAGATAGTTACGTCTTGGGTGTCACGGCGAGAGCTTCCGCTCTACTACGCATCGTGCGATGCTTATGTTTCCGCGAGCGTTTGGGAATCGTTTGGGCTACCGGTTCTCGAAGCAATGGCATGTGGAAAACCTGTTGTAGGTCCTTCGGTCGGTTCATACCCCGAAATCATAAGCGAATCTTCCGCAGGAGCAGTCTACGAGTCACAGAACGTGGAAGACTTGGCGAAGACCATGACAAAGATAGTTAGTCATGCGGAAGAATACAAGACCAAAGCGCGTGACTATGCGCTCAAGCATACTTGGCGCAATATGACTGATGAGATCGAAAAAGTGTACAGGAAGGTTTCGCAGGTGTGAGATTGCAGCATCTTGTCAGCTTCGGATTCGTTAGGCAAATGGCAAGTGTGGTGGGGCGGGAGGGATTATCATGATCTCCAAGAGACCATTTTGAACCCTCGATCACCGGTGTGCTCGCCGTGCGCTTTTGTGGTCCCGAGACCGGTTTGAAGGCGAGATCCTCGCTATCTTAGACCATGTTGTCCCCACGATGGGTTGACTCGCGGCCTGGACCACCGCCCCTAGGCCCCTTAGTCCAGATCAAGAGCTAAAATGCTTCCGAAAACGAACTAACAAGAGGCTTCTCACAGCCTAATTCTGGGTTTCAGTCTCAGACAAATCCTGTCACTTCCGCTTGAGATATGTCAGATATTCGAAAGCAATCAACGCCAAGTTGCTAACATCTTCATCCCTGTCCCCAATCGCTTTTTCCAATTCAGGAATAATGTCGTCATCGCCAATCGAACCCAGTGCCACAGCGGATTCGCGCCAGACAATCGGGCTCACATCAGCTATCATTGCCTGGACTAACGATGAGCTCAAATGAGGATTCTCAATCGCCAGAAATCGCAGCAGTGTTGTAGGGTTTTAGCGGATCCACCGGTTACTACACTTTTTTAAACATCGCTGCATGCTTATGGAGTCTGTAATCCAGCTTCTAGGCGGTAATCTATTGCTACGTTCATCGGAGAGAATCGGAGCCACCATCTTTGACGCCGCATCAGCTCCAGTGCGACTACAAATTTTACGACTACTCTCAACGAAAGGATCACTCCAGTACACCGAAATAATGTTCCAATTGAAACTGGACCCTGTTCGAGATGCTGGAAAATTCGTCTATCATCTCAGAAGTCTCACCGATGCGGGCTTGGTTGCGCTCGACAAGAAGACGAAGAAGTATGAAGTTACCGAGCTCGGTCTAATGATCGTGTCCTTCGCGAGGGACATGGACGAGTATGTCAATGTAAAACGCGGAAAACTCTACGTCAGAACCTCTAGGCTCGCGATAGAAGAGTTTCACCGTAACAAGATCGCAAAGTCCCTTGTTGTTGAAGCCGGGGTTCCACAAGAGATTGCGGACGAAATAGCTGCAGAAGCCGAAGACCGACTCGTCCGCCTCAAGACGGTCTACCTAACTGCACCGCTGATACGTGAGTTCGTGAATGCAATACTCATTGAGAAAAAGCTGGAGGAATATCGCCACAAACTGACACGCCTCGGTATGCCCGTCCATGACGTTGCACAACTGATAAGAGATGCTGGCGAAAGGCAACTCAGCGCAGATTATGTTCATCGGTACTCTGCGAAATCTGTTCTATCCGAATACGTTCTCCTTAACTGTCTCCCGCACAAACTCGCTGATGCTCATCTCTCAGGATCAATTCACATTGCAAACCTTGAGAATTGGATACTCAAGCCGAATGAGGTCATTCATGACCTTCGCTACTTTCTAAAAAACGGCCTTCCCGGAATGGTTCCCCCAGAAACGTTTGAGGGGGCATTGGCGCTAATACGCCACGCGTTGGACATAGGTTCAGGCGAGATCTCTGGAGAACAGACGGCCGAGTTCTTCAACACTGTCCTCGCTCCCTATGTTCACGGACGATCTGTTGGAGACATTACCAACGCTCTGTTCTACTTTTTGACAGCAATGCGTCGCGACATCGCTTCAGACAACCCTCAGGCTGGCGTTTCGATAGCTATCGACCTAGAGATCCCTGAGTATCTATCCAAGGATGATGCGGTAGGCCCGAGAGGGAAAAACCAAGGGCATTACGGAGATTTTCGGACCGAGGCCTTGAGGTTGGCTGAGGCGACCTTGGAGGCTTTTCGCATGATGTCAGAATCTAGACCGCCCCTTCTACCCCACCTCCTTGTAAGACTGGATCGGAAGACTCTGATCGATGAGCACACCAGGAAGATTGCGGAGAAGGCACATGAGCTTGCGGCAACAAGGAGTGTACCCTACTTCGTACTTGCTGGAGACCAAGAGAGGTGCAGCTACTCAGCCACGGGGCTGAGGTTGAGTGATGATTGGACTGGACACTGGGACGCAGATTGTATCAGGACAGGCAGCATGGACACCATTTTCCTGAATCTCCCCCGACTATCTTATGAAGCGAAGAAAAGTGATGACAAATTGTTCGCACTTCTCAAGGAATCGACGCTCCTAGCCGTCGAAGGTTTCAAAGTGAAAAGAAAGTTTGTCGGCGAGAGACTGAAGCAACCTCTCCTGCCGCTCCTGATCGGTGAGATAGGCCCGGCGCCGTATTTCTATGAAAAAAACGCTTCATACAATTTGTCATTTGTTGGATTGCATGAAGCGGTTGAAGCTCACACGGGGCAGAGGATGGAACGAGACAAAGCGAGCCTCGAATTTGGTTTGAAGCTCTTGGCGGAGCTATCGAAGTTCGCCAAATCAGCATCGGAAGAAACTGAGATGCGGATCAGCATATCTCAAAGGCACGGAGACGAAGCTGTGGGAAGGCTTGCCGAATTGGATGTGGAGCAATACGGCAGGGCAGTCGTTGTTGCGGATGGGTCAAGAGGATCATTACACTACACAGACATACCGACCATCCCCTTGACGACAAAAACGCCCATTGAGACCAGGCTCTTGATAGAATCCAGATTCCAATCGGCAACGCCCGGCGGACATTTGAATGTAATCTGTGTCTCTCCGGGGGTCGTGCAAGAAGCTGCTCTATTGAAGTGGACCGGAATTGCGATCGACGCCCATTGCAAATTCATGACGTATACTGGGAACTATTCGGCTTGCGGCGCGTGCAACCAAACCGAACCAGGAATAGCCCCGAAATGCAGCAGATGTGGCTCTGACAGACTGACGTATCTGGGCAGATCGTCCTACGGCCTCCTGCCGTTCAACCTCTGGCCTGAAGCGAAGAAAAGGACTGTGAATGACCGCATCGCATACTCGTTGCATGAATTGCGGAGCGAAAATCGGGCTACGATTCCAGGCTCTTCAGTGGAAATCCGAAAAGAAGAAACTGTTCACTCTTGATTCCGAAATGAGTCTAGCCTGCTTGCGTTGACCTAGCTGATGTATTTGTGGCTACTACGTTCGAGATCTGGGATCATTTCGATATCTGGCGTTTCGGAGGGTGGCTCATCGAATACGATGCTGGGAAAGATCGATCTGGGACCTTTGGAAGCAATTTTGGTTGCGGGGTGATCTGGACCAAATGTTTCCAGCGATATGTCGTAGACTAATCTTCGAGCATCTTGCTCCTCCACGTGGCCAAGAGCGTGCAGATATTCATGCAGTAGAATCGAGTACACGTAGGAATTTATCTCTCGAAGAGAATGGGCGCCATGAGTTACGTTGTCAAGCATATTCCGGTTCATTACGATTCCATTCGATCCTACGGTGTGGAAGGCTCCAATTTCATTGGGCAGTCTTGCTAGGTAGAGCATGAGCCCGGCTCTGCGTTGTCCCAGTGAGCGCTCAGCAGATTTCTTCACCAAGGCGAATACATCACTGAAGTTCTCGCATAGATCTAACCGTTCAGATATTGAGGCCATTTTGATCGCTAAACTCCGCTTAGTCGTCCTCTTGGTCTTCTTCAAGAAGATGCCTAACTTTCTCAACGAATGATAGGTATTCGCAAAGAATTGTTTTCCCGATAGGGGTGAGGTCGTAGAGGTCGTCTGATAGTTCATCTATGATCTTATGGGTTCTTAGAAGTGGGACGTTCTCGTAGATCAGTTTCGGATTTATCTCTTCTCTGAAATATTTCTTCCCCTGCGGTTGCTCTAACAACGGAAGCAGCATCTTTACACGCGTCTCGTTGCACAGAAGATCCATCAGTTCCAAGGCTTCGCGGAACGCTCTCTCTATCGATCGATCACTCCAGTTCAGGTGTTCGATTATGAATTTGCCGTTGTTTACCGAGGTTCGGAACTTTGCGTCTATCGCTCCGGCGTCCACTTTGAACGGGTAGACGACGACAGCTTTCGAATTCTCAGCCTCATCAATCAGTTCCAGATCTTTCATCAACGCCTCTCCCGGGGGCTGCGTTTCACAGAAAACAGCCGTCACGCTACCTCCCTCAACTCCGGCGCGGTCCGCGGTGACCCTATGTGAATGCCTCTCTGGGTCGTAGAGAACCGGTTCGATGAAAGTATCCACATCTCCGTCTTGGGATAGAGATCTCGCTGCATGGAATTTCTCTAGGAGGTGGATTTCGCTCTCGTCTTCTTTTACGTGAAAATCGTCTCGAAAGGCTGTGTAGTTCACCACGTGCATGGGGAGAATTCGGCGTTTGCGTGAAGACGGGTGAAGTTCTAGCCTCATGCTCGTTCAGCACTCAGTAGTGCGGAAAATCATCATATAAGTGTTACCTAAGGTAACACGAAGCTAATCTAAAACGCCCAGAACTAGCCCGATCAGACTCATTCTCACCAAGAGCCCGTACCATACCTGCTTGAAGTACTTCGCATGAGGAGTATTGTCAACGCCGAAAGCAATCTCGTCAACTCTCGGCAAAGGATGCATAACTATCATACCCGGCTTTGCACTGATCAGGTCGTCCTCAGAGAGCCGATACGAGCCACGAACCTTCTCATAATCCTCGAGTGAGCCGAATCGCTCTTTTTGGATTCGGGTCATGTAGATAACATCAGCTTCAGGAATAGCTTTTGAAAGATCTTCAAGTTCATGCACTTTGATGCGCTCACCTACCTCTTCCAAGACCTCCTTCCTCAGTCTCAACGACGATGGTGATACTAAGTGCAGAGTGACATCATAGAGGGATAGCGCGTAAGCTAGGGAGTGGACTGTTCGTCCGTAACGTAGATCACCAGCCATAACGACGTTCAAACCATCTATCTTGCCAAGTTCCTTTCGTATTGTATAGAGATCAAGAAGAGCTTGGGTCGGATGCTCCTCTGCGCCAGTCCCCCCATTCATCACTGGCACAGAAGCAAATTCGGCAGCCAGACGCGCTGCACCCTCAAGCGGATGTCGATCCACGAGAACATCTGCATAGCTCTCAACTACTCTCACAGTATCCGCCAGATTCTCTCCCTTCTCCACTGAAGCGGCCTTAGGTTCAGCGAAGCCTAGACACTTACCGCCCATGCGATACATAGCTGACTCGAAGCTCAGGCGAGTTCGCGTACTGGGCTCAAAGAACAGAGTTGCCATAATTTTCCCGTCAAGTAAATGCGAACCCTTCTTCGCCATGGGTTCGACGACATCAGTCATCTCCAGAACGTAATCAATTTCTTCTCTTGAGAAATCCCTTATTGAGACAATGTCTCTGCCGACGAACTCCACATCAACGCGCCCGTCACCTGTTGGCTCTCATGGTTAAATAATTGTTGGCAGGCTTAGAGTAGCCTGAGTTGCTTTGCAGACCCGACAGGAGCTGTACATCAGGAAAATCAAGGATGGTACAGTGATCGATCACATAACACCTGGCTTCGCCCTTGACGTCCTGAAGATTCTTGGTATTGATGGGAAAGGGGGAGAGGTTGTATCGACGGCTGTGAACGTGGTGAGCAAGCGACAGGAACGAAAGGACATCGTCAAGATTCAGGATAGAGAGCTGAAGCCGGACGAGGTGGACAAAATTGCTCTGATCGCGCCCAATGCGACCATAAACATAATTCGCAACTACGACGTTACATCGAAAAAGCTGGTTCAGTTACCTCAAACGATACGCGGAACCCTTCGATGCGATAATCCGTCGTGCATTTCAAATTCAAGAGAACCTGTCGAACCCCAATTTAGCGTAGATAAACGGCAGCCAATCCGGCTCAAATGCTACTTCTGCGGGCACGTCATGGAAAGAGAAGATGTCCTAAGACAGTTTTGAGGATGGATTATAATTCGGAGTTGAGAGTGGTTTGGGCAAGATCGCGCTGATTGCTGACCGCGCAGCCTCCACATACTTCAAGGTTACCGGGATTAAGAACAGCTATGCGGTGAAGGACAGGGAGGACGCGGAGAAGGTCTTTAGGCGTGTGCATTCTGACGAGACGATATCTTTGGTCATGGTAACGGAACCCGTCTTCGAGTGGATACAGCCAGTGCTAGCGAGAACTAAGAAAGAATTCCCACTTGTCGTATCAATCCCAGCGAAGGGTGGCTCCAAAGCTCAAGCAGATGTGCTCGCACAACTGATCAAGAGAACTGTCGGAATAGAGCTGAAAGTGAAGTAAGGAACGCGATACAGAGGGCTCTGAGATTTGTGGTAGCCCGGGGGAGATGTTCGGGCATCCTTTGCGACGTCTTTCGAACTCCCGTCGACGGGTCCAAAGCCCGCTATCCTTGTCCACTAGACTACCGGGCTACGCGCTTTCAAAATATACATGAGGTATCTAACCTTTTTTTGCCGAGACCTGAAATGCGATGACGCCGACTCAAACAGACAATCCAGAACCAAGCACACATCCACTCGTATCAAGAGACAATTCATTACCAGCAGACAACAAGCTTTTTCGAAGCCCGATCCACGACCCGTCGGGCTAGAGATAGACATGAAATCTCCCAAGCCGATAGACTCCGAACCCGCTCTTCTCTTACGACGAGGAAAGGAGCGCGTAGTCGTATTGGGAGACTTACACATTGGCTGGGAGGTCACACTGGCACAACAAGGGATTCATATCCCATCCCAGACGTCAAAGATGTTCGAACGTCTCAAGAAGATAGTTCTTGATGAGAAACCTTCAAAAGTGGTAATGCTGGGCGACGTCAAGCACAGCGTGACCGGTGCTGAGCTTGAAGAGTGGCGGGATGTTCCCGAGTTCTTCGAGAAGCTTCTCAAACTTGTTCCTTCGATTCAAGTTATCGCAGGAAATCATGATGGGAATTTGGAGCCACTAACGCCTTCTCAAGTTGAATTAGTGGGCCCAACGGGCATTGCGCTATGGCAGAGATTTGGTTTGTTACATGGGCATGCATGGCCCTCACCTTTGCTTCTTGGATGCGAGACTCTGATTCTGGGTCATCTTCACCCTGCAATTACCTTACGAGATCCGCTGGGCTACAGATTGACCAAGCCGGCGTGGGTGACGGCGCCCTGTGATGCGACAAAGTTGCTCCGCGGAACCATGAAGGCCGCGGGGGTCCAGATGAAGGGAGACTTGGAACAGGTTTTGGCAGATGAATTTCACGTGAAACTCAGAGCCGAGAGGTGCGTTTTCGTTCCCCCGTTCAATGACTTCCTTGGCGGCCGACCTGTTAATTCAAAAAGAATGGAGGAGGCACATGCCGGTGAAAGACTTGGGCCGATACTGAGGTCTGGCGCGGTTGACATGAATGAAGCTGAGGTCCACTTGTTAGATGGAACCTACTTGGGCCGCGTAACGCAGTTGAAAACGCTAGGATGAGGAAAAAAAGGTGGGCATTCAGGGTCGGTGCAATCTGCCGCCAGTGCCCATTGGATTATCGCAGGTCATGCAATACCAGCGACGATGGTTCGCCGAATAGTAGAGTTCTCTTCCACACCCTGGGCACAGCGGGACTCTTGGCGCCACGCCTGTTAGTGGCTGAATCGGAGGGCCGACCGCACCCGGCGGAATTTGACCAACGCCAGGCATAGGCCCCGCCATAGGCCCCTGCATCATGCCAGGCATGGGACCCGACATAGGACCAGCCATCGGCCCTGGCATCGCGGGCATAGCGGGCATAGCTACACCCATAGGACCTGAAGGCCCCGCAAAGGACATTCCCGGAGAAGCTTCACCCATGATCGCCACAGGTCCGTATTTTGCGACAACCTCGCCCAGTCGAGCATAGGCCATGAGCAGGAAGAAGGCTGGGATGATGGCGATGACGATGCCGAAGATTAGCGTGGGTGCGAACAGGACGAAGAACGTTGGAAGTATGAACAAGACTCCAAAGAGCAGTGTAGCGTTTCG
>PMBQ01000081.1 GCA_003152955.1 Candidatus Bathyarchaeota archaeon | reverse complement strand
CATTAAGACCATGGTTCTGAAGGGTGCCGCCATCGCATTGGCGCACTATCGTGATATCGGGGCCCGACCCATGGATGACTTTGACATACTAGTGCCTTTCCGAGAAGCCTCTCGCGCGATGGATCTCATCCATAGCCTTGGCTGGAAGTCGAAGAACACACTTCCCGACAAAGGTATCCTTATGGCTATAACGCACTCCTGGGATTTCGTGAATGAATCCGGTCTCGTCTTTGATTTCCACTGGCATGTGTCCTTTGAAAATCTTGAGGAGAATGCTGACGATGATTTCTGGCGGGCTGCTGTTCCGCTAGAAGTGAATCGAGAGATGACGTTGACACTTTGCTCCGCAGATCAGTTGCTTCATGTTTGCGCGCATGGAGCCCTGTGGAACCCCATTCCCCCCATCCGGTGGGTCGCTGACGCTATGGTGATCTTGAATTCCTCACAGGGGCAGATCGATTGGGACAGATACTTGAATCAAGCTCGAAGGTGCCGTCTGACCCTCCACGCTCGAGACACATTGATGTACCTCCGTGAACGATTTGGTGCTCCGGTTCCCGAAGGTCTCCTTGAGGATCTCAAAAGATCGCGGACTTCCTTCATACAACGGTCAATCTACCGGGACAATGCTTCTTCGGTCCAAGAGAAAGGAATGCTTATTGGTCTTTTACTTCTTTTCAGAGAGCATTCCAAGCGCGAGCGAAAGGCTGGCTGGTTTCGCAAGGTCATGCTTTTCCCAACATATCTCCGGAGTAGGTGGGGCCTGGTGCACGCCTGGCAGATGCCAGGGTATGTCGCATCAAACTCCGTGCGCAGAATCAGAAGGCGGTTTTTCCTTTAATGTGACGCCTTGACTGACTGAGATCTCGACACATTCGAAAGTCCACGGTTTCGATCCTACGGACTATTTCTTGGATCAGGTCTGGGGGGCTAGGTCAACCGTCACCTCTTCAGCGGGGGACCTTGGCTTCTGCAAACGTGTGAACTGCGTGGTCGCACCGGAAAAGACGGACAGACTTGGGAGGCACAGGTCCCGCTAGAGCACAAGCTCCACTGTACNNCTTCCGAGTCCAGTAATTGAAGAACAGAGATTTGCGGCGGTCCGAAGACGTCGAATTCAAATGAGCAAGCTCAGCAGCCCCGAGAAAATGTGTGGATGCGGCTTTAACATCAATCTGCTGCGCCGTTGATTCAATGTCGACGCCTACATCTTGACCCAATACGAATGCGAACAGGGTCAAGCCTGATGTGTGCGAAATGCTGAAATGAATGTCGGGACACGACACGTTGCATGAAAGCTCGGGCTTCCCATATGCTCCGTAGGAGAATGCTATATCCTTCGCCCGGATTCCCGTGTAGCCCTCAAACAACTTCCGCAACCAGACCCTACTCCTGACAAATCGAATTACGTCTCCTACGCGATAATATCGCATTGCCCGCGCGATTTCGTCTTTGCTGAGCAGAGAAATGAATGCGCCAACATCGGTCAGTGACTCCTCTAACGGAAGACTCCAGAGATGAATTTCTGATTGATCGATGAACATGCATTCTTGCCTTTATGACTCGTTAGAATCAGTCAGCTCCTAACGCCCGGTTGATTTCCGACAGACATTCATCAAGCTTGTCTGCAAGTACCCTCACATTCGGTTCACGAAGCATTGTCACGTGGTCTCCCGGTACGCTGATCGCCTGCACCGCACCTTTTGCCAGAGATTGCCATTCTTCGACGGGGTCGGCCGACCCCTTCATATCTCGTTCCGCGGCCAGGAAGAGAGTAATTTTCCCGTCGTACGAAATCCCGTCGTGTGGAACAGACCTGTACTCCCTAGCGGCAAGCATGTTACATTTCCGGACGTTACGAAGCGGGTCCGTTAGAAGTGCACTTTCCGATTGTTTACGACCAACCGTCAGTTCCCATATGCGATTCCAGATTCTCCGTGTGAATCTTTTTGCTGACTGCTGGAGATAGTCGATTCTGTTCTCCGGCGGTAGTGAGATAAGATTGTGAATGCGAAAACGAGTTCTTTGGCTTAGCAGCGTGAACTTGCTCCTGAGTATTTGTGTCCAGTTTGGTAAATGATGAAGCGAAAATGTATCCAACAATGCGAGGATGGCAACCTTCTCTCCCATTGTCATTAGCCTGCGTGCCATTTCGAATGCCAAAATGCCCCCGAGCGAATAACCGCCGAGGTAATACGGTCCCGAGGGTTGAAGCGTCTGTATCTCTTGTATGTAGCGAGAAACCATGTCTTCGATCCGAACAAGAGGTTCTTGCTTGCCATCCAATCCCACCGGCTGGATTCCATACACTGGCTGTTCCTCAGACAGGAGATGCGCCAGAGAGTAATAGTTCAGAACGACCCCGCCAACGCTGTGTATGAAGTATATCGGCGAACGCGTTCCGTTCGGTTTGATTGGAACGAGGCACGACCAAGGCGCCCGCCATCCCTTCTCGCGGACAATGGCTGTGAACTGCTCAATTGTTGGCGCCTCAAATAATGTCGCCAGCGGAAGCTGTACTCCAGCGGATTTTTCCAATTCGGTGAAAAACCGGAGCGCCATCAATGAGTGGCCACCAAGTTCAAAGAAGTTGTCATGGACACCGATAGATTCAACGGCAAACAGCTTTTTCCACATTGATACAAGCATTCCTTCAAGAGGGTCACGGGGAGGAGTCTGAACCTTCCCCTCGATACCGTCTATTGGTTGAGGTTCGGGAAGAGCTTGACGGTCCACCTTTCCCTGCGGGTTCAACGGCAATTTCGGCAGGAAGACGAATGAAGAAGGGACCATGTATTTTGGGAGCTTTTCATGGAGAAATCTTCGCAGAGCTATTACAGTAAAATCTATGCCTGCCGCAGGGACGCAATACGCCACGAGCCTTTTCTCACCGCCAGGGGAAGGCCGGGCTTGCACAAACACCTGAGCTAGACCGGGGTAGGACCGCAGGACTGCCTCAATTTCTCCCGGCTCGATGCGATAGCCACTCACCTTG
>PMBQ01000127.1 GCA_003152955.1 Candidatus Bathyarchaeota archaeon | reverse complement strand
TGGCTGCGAATTACTACCTGTGACAGCGTTCTTGATTTTACCAAACACCCCTAAACCTTGCTGACCCGGCATAGGTTGGGTTGTTTGCTTCAGTGAATCGTCTCTTGGTACGCCGAGAACTTCCATGCGAATCTTCTGCTCCACTTCTAGTCTTGTTTCGTCGCTGAGTTGCACCGTCTGAGGATTGAGTAATTTCAGGTAGAAGTCGGCTTTATCCTTCAGGTTCATTGCCCGTAAGGGTTGGAAGACGACGCGGGTGTTTGGGGCGTTAATGTTGTTTTTGAGTAGTACGACTTGGAATATTGCTTCTAGTTCCCGTTTGAGCCATAACTGAATGAACAGGACTCTGCCTAACGTGTTGTCGCGTATTTCCCCCGCAGACGCCTGACTAGCGTTGCGTAGTACGTGGATGAGGGGTGANNATATTCTTTAACCGCAGGGATCTCTTTCGCCATGCCGTGCTCTTCAATTTTGATGTTTCCCGCAGAAATCAGGTCTGTGTCGGGTTCCCGAATCTGCCAATTATCCTTCACCGACGCCAGCAACGTATCGCTCGCAGGCTTATCGGGTGTGCCTACGAGTACGTGCCATAAGGGTTTCACGTACCATTTCACGATGTCTCGGTAATCAGTCTGAAACCCCATCAACGTTTCAACGTCGTCAAGGATGCTGCTTATGATTGGGATTCCGAACGGGTTGTATCCGTCAGGTCGCCATGCTTCCGCGAGCAGGTTTTCCGGGGTTGTGAACGGTGTTACTTTCCCGGTGGGTCCGGCTTGGCCCCAGTCTACTTCTTTTCCTGAAGTGTCTTTCCATTTGTACCGCATTTCGCTGGCGGGGATTGGGAAGAGTTGAGTTGGAGCCTGGTAACTCGTACCACCCCCCGTAGTTGTAGGAGTGGCTGTTGGTGTAGGTGTGGATGGGGCTTTGCTTGTTGCCGTGCCTACTTGTACTTGACCCCAGCGGACTTCCTCGAAAATGTTCCCGTCCGTGTGAAGGCTCTTAATCCAGCGAGGAAACAGAACCGTATCAATCTTCAACACTACACCTAACTGGTCGCAGAGGGCTTTCGCTTCGGGAACGTCAGACTCTACCCTGTACCCGTTTTCTAAGGCTGTGTCTATAGCCCAGTCCACGGTGTACTTGACTAGGGGCCAGTCCTCATACAAACTGTGCGTAAGCGCGTATGGAACGGTACTCTGATTCCAGTCTGACCCTCCGGTGGTGACTACTGCTTGCCCTCCGCCCGCTGCTTTACGGAGTTCCCGGACCAGTTTTCTTATTGAATCGTATGAGAATGGGTGTCCATCGTCTTCTTCAGAGGTTGATTTTCGACGTTTCGCATAGTAGAATGCTTTAGTAGGTTCAGAGACAGGTCTAGCCTTCGGGCGTCTTCCAGCCCCTTTTCGTGGTCCTCCACTTGGCATTTTGAAATAAATCCTCCTTTCAAACGTAATCAAATAATCAAACTAACGGTGCATCCAGAACAGACTCGCAGTTGTCGGCGCCATCTCCGCGTCTTCTAACGCTAGGAATAGGGCTGTTGCGAGGTCGTCATGTTGCCCATACCCTAACGCACCCAACTCAGACGCGGGTTTGCCTTGCGCTTTGCTCTCAGTAATCCTAACTTGGTAGTTGCATAGTTCATCGAACAGTTCTTCCACCATTTCCTTATACACGCCGTCGCCAATGCTGAAACTTAAACGGTCCTCCCCAAGCAGGAGTTTCACGTTGCTGACCAAGTTCTCTTTCATCGCTCGAGTGAACACGCTGTAGTCAGTCATCACGTTTCGGAGGCGGGGTGCTTCTTGGAAGGATCGTTCAAGGAACTCAGCGAAAACCGCCCCTTTCCCCGTGTAATCCACGTTCAAGTACACGTTGCCTGGAAGCGTGGCGAGAACATGTTTAATGTCTCGAATCATCACCGCATTCGACCGACCAAGCGGCCAGCGGTAGCAGAAAATCAAACGGTAAGAAACAGGGGGATTCGGTGAAGTCTCAACCACACACAACGCCATGTGGTCAACTACCTGCCCAATGTCGAGACCTGCTAAGTATGACATTTAGACTGGGTCCAGTGATTTCCAGTACAGCCAAGTCGAAAACATTGCGAGCAATAATCCTTTATCGTCTTTACTTCTCAGAACCAGACAGTTTTTGTCAGTGGAAACGTTGATGCCCTCTTTTGATTCAATGGTTTCGTTTTGGCTTGGTGTTATGCAAACTAGAATCTTCATATATTCACCTCCATTCTAACTTCGAAGGCAATCATATAATGCCTGTAACGGAGGCTGAGTCACAAGATGATCTTCCAATTCCTTCCGGGTGAACAAGGTCTGCAGATTCGAAACGAACTCGCATTCGAACTCTTGCTGGAAGTATATGTCTCCCTTCTTCTTCTCGTCTTCAATGAACTTTCGATTAACTCGTCCCAGTTTCAGGGAGTCCCAAATTGTCTGCCTATACTTCTTAAACGTCGGATTCCTAGACTCCATGTGGAAAAATCCGCGTTGACCGAACGGGGTGCTAATAATCCACAGTTCCCAATTCGGAGAAACCAACAACATCGGACGAAGACACAGGTACACATCGTCAGGAATGCGGCTGGCCTCGTCAAGAATAATTAGGCGTTGTTTTGAGTAGCCTCGTATGGTTTCCTCATTCGACGTTAAACTCACAATGCGACTGTGATTGGATAATTCAAACTCGTTCCTAGTATCCGTAAGCAACCCTAAATCAACGTAGTCTAATTCCTCATGCTGCCGCTGCAACACGTCCCTGTACCGGCGCAAACACGCCCGAATCGTCCGAGCCAGCTCAAGACTCTGCTTCCAAGACGGCGACACGTTCAATATGAGGCTGCCCGGTTCAGTTAACGCAATAAGGCAAGCCTTCGCCGCAATAATCTGACTCTTACCACCCTGACGGTGCACAAGAACATGGTTCTCCCGGTTAGTGCTTGTGAGGATTTCAACCTGCCACGGGTCCAGGCTCTTAATGTCAGGTGGGAGCATCATTCGAGCTAGGGTTAGCTTGTCCTGTAAGTTCCGTCACCAACTTACTCTTTCGACCTTTCCCCGCCGCTGAGATCGCCCGCTGAATGTTCGTGCACTCCTTCATTTGCATGTTAAAACTGTTCATC
>PMBQ01000454.1 GCA_003152955.1 Candidatus Bathyarchaeota archaeon | reverse complement strand
GAATCACGTCAAAGTCGAACTGGTAAAACTGGGATTCCCTGCAGATCATATTGACATGATCTGAACCAATCTGAAGAAGTACTATGAGTCAGCTGAACGCGTCCTTTCGCAGTTGTGTTCACATGGCAACTCGAAGGCACCGCCCCTAGGGCACGATCAAACCAGTGTGACGTGAGGCCATGATTCCGAAAACGAATAATGCACCCTCTGGACAATAATATTTGGCTAAATTGACCGAATCTCAAGGAAAGAAGATTGTCGTAGCCAAAGATGGACCATACATCATTTATGGTGATCTACCGGTCACTATCCAAGTGATTACCCCCGACAAAGAGGGCTCTTCGTGGGACTGGAAAGAGGGTCAATCGTTCCAGGTGAAATCCAATTATCAACTCTGTCGTTGTGGGCATTCAAGACACAAACCATTCTGTGATGGCAGCCACACCCATGTCAATTTTGATGGGAAGGAGACTGCAACGCGGGCTTCGTATCAGGAGCAAGCCCAACGCTTTGACGGCCCGGCATTAACACTGAGCGATGCTCAGAACCTCTGTGCGTTCGCACGCTTCTGCGAGCCCGGGGGAAAGATTTGGAGTTTGGTTAGAGAGTCAAACAATGCAAAGGCCCATGATTTGGCTATACGTGAGGCGATGTATTGTCCATCCGGCCGTCTAGTCGTACGTGACAAGAAAACGGGCAAAGAAATTGAATCAGACCTTCCGCCCTCGATTGGTGTGGTTGAGGATCCAGTTCTCGGCTGCAGCGGGCCGCTGTGGGTGCGCGGAGGAATTTCAATTGAATCTCAAGATGGGACATTGTATGAAAAGCGAAATCGCATAACTCTGTGTCGTTGCGGCGCCTCCGGGAACAAACCGTTCTGTGACGGAAGCCATGCCAGCATCAAGTTTCAAGACGGACTTCTAGGTTCCACGAATAAAGGCGGTCATTCCCGCAAATCCGAATAGCAATAATGCAGTTAACAGATCTAGAAGCGGCCAGAATATTCGTCTTCGACGATTCGTCTTCCGTAAATGCGCTAGAGGCCGACGAATATTCTGCCTGCCCAGATCACTGCCTTCTCAAGTTGACCGCGGTATCCTTCAGCGTTCCATCGAGGGCCATATCGAAGTCATTCAGGTTGTTCTCCGCTAGTGATATCCTGGCGTGATCGACTCAATCGGGATTGGTGTTTCACGCAGTCTTTTTCCCACTATCTTTTCTATCGCCCGCATCGCAGCCGGAGGAACGCCCATCGTCGGGCTTTCTCCGACTCCTTTGGCTCCGTGAGGAAGATTTGAGGGGACCCGAGCAAGCTTGATCACCACATTAGGCATCGTCATTGCGCTCGGCAGCCCCGCGTCGGCTATGGTTGCGGTTAGAATCTGCCCCTCTTCATCATACTTCGCTTCTTCACTGAGTACTTGGCCGAAACCTTGCGCGGAGCCGCCTATAATCTGACCTTCGATCATGGGCACGTTGAGTGGTCGACCAACATCATAGTACGCAATGCATTCCTTCAATTTCACGCTCCCAAACTCATCCAATTGGGCGGTCACAAGATTGGCTCCAAACGCGTTTAGCAGCTCTTTCTGGGAACGGAAGACAGTAACGTCAAACTCATGCTTCAGGAGTTTTTCAGGGGAGTATTCGCCGAACTTGGCTGTCGCTTCATTCTTGATCTTACGTGACGCATCAACTAACGCCGCACCTCCCACAACCGCGGTCCTGCTTCCCCAAGTTCCAATTCCTTCGTCCAATTCGTCTGTGTCAGACCTCTCAACATCTATGAGAGATTGAGCAACCCCCAACTCTTCACTGACGAGAACTCGCGCGAAAACTTCGTGTGCCTGACCGTGAGTACTCCCACCCATCCACACCTTGACCCTCCCATCCTTAACGGCTATTCTGGCAGACTCTCCAGGTTGCCCTGCTGGGAGAAGTACAAAGCAGGAGAACCCAACGCTCTCCCCTCCTCTACTGTCATAATACCCCAGCTCCTTCACCGCCGATTCCAGAAATGGCTTGAACGGATCGATCTTCAGACCGAGAGGTGAAACGAATGCCTCTGCCCTTGCGTTTCTCAGCCTTACCTCGACTGGGTCGATCTTCAATTCATCTGCGAGCAAATCCATCATGCGCTCTATGAACATGGCCGCCTCAGGCCTCCCGGCTCCCCTGTAGGGCCCAAGCGGAACCTTGTTGGTATAGACCGCTTTTGTGTCGACAAACGCCTTCGGAATCGCGTATGGACCAGTAATCTGAAATCCTATCCATCTCGGCGCCATCATTCCCATACCTATCGCGTAGGCTCCTGCATCTATCAACAGATCCGCGTTAAGACCAAGAATTTCGCCCGTCCTGTCCGCGTAGACTTTCATTTTGGCTCTAGCCCCTCGTCCTTGATGGGTAGCCATCTGATGTTCCATGCGGTTTTCGATCCATTTCACAGGCCTCTTTGTCTTAATTGAAGCATGGCACGCGATTACATACTCCGGATAAATGCCTCCTTTGCTGCCAAACGCGCCGCCCGTGTCCATCTGTATAACTCTGACTGAATGCGGCTCCAACCCCAAAGAGTCGCACAATCCCTCCTTCCAGGCATGTACCGATTGGGTTGAGGCCCAGACGGTGAGTCTCGAACCGTCATAATGCGCGACAAGCCCTCGAGGTTCCATGGGGTTGGGAGTTATTCTTCTGTTCAGAAGC
>PMBQ01000187.1 GCA_003152955.1 Candidatus Bathyarchaeota archaeon | reverse complement strand
GCGTTAGGAAAAAGTTTGGAGCACGTGCAACGATGGGGAGAAGTGTGGAAGAGGGCGGTGCCCCGCTCGACAAATTAAGGAACATGGCAGCACGATCGAAAATCGTAATCGCATCCAGTCTCATCGAAGCATGCATGGCGAACATGAAGCGCAACATAAACATCTGGTCGTTCAGAAAACCGCTAAAGCCATTCATCAGGATAAATGGGACAAAAGGCAAAAGGTAAGCAAATGTGCTCGCTGCAAGAGCAAGCAGGACTCCAGCATACTTCTTGCCGAGTATCAAAAACAATAACGCGGGCACGACAATGAAGAGAGCTGTCCATTTCGACGCAAGAGAGAATCCTAAACATAAACCGCCCAACAAATAGCTCCGAATTCGGGGCTCGGGTGCTGAGAGTAAGTACAGGCCGAGCAAACTAAAGAAAAGCATGAACACCTCGAGCATAGGATCCACTGAGATCGACACATTGATACTATCAAATGCCAGGAGACAAACAACTGCAAGTCGTCTCTCTTTATCGAGAAACAGTCTTCCGGATAGTAACATAACGACCACGATTGAGAGAAAGCTGAACAGTAGGCTGCCAATGTTCGCGTTGTGAGCATAGGCTGCGAAGAAACCGATGATATACTTGGCCAGTGGCGGATGTTCTGGGTTCGTCGAGTTAATGGAAGTTCCCGTGATGTAAGCAAGCCCGGCAGGCACGTAGGAGTTGTAGGCGTCTGGATAGATCATGAATGGAATTGGACGCAAGGGCACAAGTAATGCAAGAATTCTCACAATTATGAAGACAGACAAGATGATGAGAGAAACAACCGATTCTCTGCGCATTTAGTACACTACTTGTTTATCAACGGATTCAAATTCACATGCGCCGACATTTCAATCCCTTCGGTATGCAACACGTTGGTGCTAATTGCAGTAGATCAGTCTCCAGATGCACTAGATACTCATTCACATCTTTAGCGTGCTTTGAACAAAGCGATCCAGATCCAAACATCAAGGTTGGGAACGGACACTGCGGTTCAGTTCTTGAACTTGTTCGAACTATCGCATGCAAGTCAGCAGCTATCGTAATCGTGAGCCACAACGGGGGCATTGGCCTGCGCTGAGGTCGACCGGTGAAAGACATACCGGACACATTCCAGTCCTTCGAAAAGGCTGCTGAAAAGCAATACCCGACGGTTGTTCAGGATAGTAGGGTGGTTGCACGTTCTGTGGAAATGGAGGATATGCCGGCGGCATAACGGGCCCGTACGGTGACGGCGCGCTCTGCGGATAGGGCGCATATCCAGGTTGCACACCTGGCGCGTATGGCGGTGGATAGGGGCCGCTGGGGAATGCTGGCGGCGGAGGCCAGTACGGGGATCCGCGACCAAAGAACGCACGCACGTTACGAGTGCCGAGGTATACCAAGATCATCACGTAGAAAACTATTGGAATTATGTTCAGGTAGCTTCCAAACAGGAGCCCGATGAAGCTCGTAACCACCCCGATGATCGCGAGGACGATGGCTGAAACCCAAGCCCACCCCCGACCTGTCCAAAGTCCATAACTCAGGATAAATGACAGGAATCCAACCACGAAGAACAAAACAATCATCGGAACTAGGAAAAACCCAAAACTCGATGCCCCCATTCCTAGAATCGTAACGGCCAGGAAATAGACTGCGATGAACAAAAGTCCGAAGAGTATGTCAACTATGCCAGCAATGATCTCCAAGACCGCGAGAACGGTAACACCTATTGGTCTAGGCGGACGAAAAACGGGCAGATACAAGGGGGGACAACAACTTCAGCGTAGTCCTCTCGACGTAATGAAACCAATTAACAAATTCATGGGAATCTGTTGGTTTGAAGTGTGATTTATTGTTAATATTGAGTCGATCGGTGTGCAGACAAGCAACGCGTGGTGATTGCCTGGAGACGTGCCTCAACGCCGCCTTTCGGAGGACTTTGGGCGGCGTGAGAGGCAAAGCCAGACCGTTTGTCGATATACCGAAGGTCTTTTTGGCTGGACAGATCACCGAGTGACCGGTCACACAATTTAACGGTGTGTCGATGAATTCCAAGAGAGCCGTTCTGTTAGAATTCTATGCCGACTGGTGCGCCCCCTGTTTGAGAGTATCCCCCATAGTAGCAGATCTGGCTCATGAGTTTGAAGGCAAGCTACGCCTTATCAGAGTAAATGTTGATACTGATTCAGCACTGGTCGAGAAGTATCGAGTGTACAGTTTACCTACGGTAGTTTTCGTGGTGGGTGGACGTGAAGTTGACCGGATGATCGGATCCAAAACCAAAGGCAAATACCGTGCAGCGATAATCAAGTCATTGGGCCAGCGAAAATCAATCAAGTCATAGAGCTTCAGATCTGATAACGGCTTCTTCAACAAGCCTGCAGAGGCACAGTATTCTGCAAGTTGCCACGCTGATCCATTGAGGTTAGATTCGACGGAAGCTAGCGTACTGAGCGTTTCTATGCTGCAACCAGGTGCCAGCTGGCAAGCACTGGGAAAAAACTGTCTTTCCCCACCCCTCCCCTTGGATCGGTAATTGTTGGTGCGGGGGAGTAGCTTCACCCTCGTTTGAATTCCATAATTCGCAGCCTTTGGCCACAGTCAGTGTCTTAGATGGGGCAGGGGATTCTGGCCCCAATTTTGCCGGTACATATAGGCCGATTCAATTTCGGGTGCTCGCACCATTAGAGCCACACACAATCATAGTCCAAGAAGGATGTCCTAATACACGACCTACTCAAGGTCCTCGCTCACCAACAGACTCGACTGCTAGCGTCAGCATGGATCAGGTAGAGCAACTGTTGTTACTGAACACACTAGGCGTGCTATGACTAATGACAACCTTGAAAAATGTCCAAGAAGCATTGTTGATCGTATCCTAATTGAACGTCAACATTCCAGAGAAGATATTCCTCACAAAGGGCGTCGGTACCCACAAAGAAAAACTGACAAGTTTCGAATTGGCACTTCGCGATGCAGGCATAGCCGCCTATAACCTCGTCTACGTGTCAAGCATCGTACCTCCCAACTGCAACGTATTGCCGAGGAACGAGGTCTTGCAACTTCTGAAACCTGGTCAAATACTGTTCTGCGTAATGAGCCGGATTGACACGAATGAGCCGAACAGGCTGATGGCTGCAGCCATAGGTATGGCACTACCGTACGACAGAACAGTGTACGGTTACCTGTCTGAACACAAGTCATATGGTCAAACGCAGGAGAAAGCTGGGGATTACGCCGAAGACCTGGCTGCTTCAATGCTCGCGTCGACATATGGCGTGCCGTTTGATGTTGACAACGCTTGGGACATCAAGCAAGAGATATGGAACATATCAGGCATGAGGGTCACCACCAGAAACATATGCCAATCAGCAGAAGGTAACAAGGACGGACTGTGGACTACCGCGATCGCGGCTGCCATAATGATTTAGTCCGCTGTGTGTGCGCACCACTAGTATCACACACAAAACCGACCAGAACTATAGTTCAAATTCGGATGTTCGCACCAACGATATCGACGATGAAATGTGAGTTGATGTAGAAAAGAAAGTTACACCTACAAAGAAAAACGGAAGGATCAGCTCGAACATTATAGTCCCTCGCGCTCGATAAGCTGAGGATTTAGGCATTTGAATCATACGGTGATCCATAGGCGGATAAGCCGCGGACCGCGTTCTTGTTTCATGAAGATAGATTTGTTTGTTAATGTTCGTTCGGAGATTTCGGGTATTCTTCACCTTCTATCTGTATAGTCGTGTGATCGATTCCAAACTCCTCCTTTAGAATATTCATCAATTTTGTAAGGAGCCCTCTATTGTCCGTGACTTCGTCCGTCACTACGTGAGCGCTCAAACAACACATCTTGCCTTCTGAAATGGACCACACGTGAAGATCGTGAAAACTCTTTACGCCTTCTATGCCTGCTATCCTGCGCTGCAAGGATGCTATGTCGATATGAGGAGGAACGCCCTCCATGAGAATGTTTACAGAAATTTGAACAAGCTTCCCCGAGCTGTAGAACACCAGCACACCGATCATGATGCTGGCAATCGAATCTGCCTGGTACCATCCTGTCAGGTACATTGTCAAGCCAGCAGAGATGGCCCCCACTGAACCGAGGAGATCCGCTAGCACGTGCAGGTAAGCACCTTTGACGTTCAGATTGTCGTTTCTTGACCCGAAAAGGACTGCTGCGACAGCTACGTTCGCAACAAGACCAAATGTTGCTATAATGAGCATGTTCATGCTCTGGACGCTTGAAGGCTGTCGGAGCCGCAGGAGGGCCTCATAGATTATGAAAATCATAATCGCCCAGAGGAAGATACCGTTGAGGAAAGCTGACAAGATCTCCACTCGATAGTAACCATAGGTTTTCTTGAGAGTGGCTGGTCTCTGAACGAGCCATGCTGCTACGAGAGCATAGCTGAGAGCGGACACGTCTGTCAGCATATGGAATGCATCGGCCTGGAGTGCCAGGCTACCTGTGATGATGCCTCCGACCAGCTCGATGACAAAGAAAGACGCTGTTATGACTAATGCCATTGCCAAGTTTTTCGCTGTCTTTGATGCATGGGTGTTGGAATGCATTGGAAAACCGGCGGATCAAGCAGAACGACTAGACCCTTGTATGTTAACACTGCCCTCGCGTCACAGCGTCATCTGCACAGTGGAGAAAAGCCAAGCCAATGCGATGATGTCTTCACCAACTTATTCTGATTTGAAATAACTTGTGTTCTTGATAGTAGGAATCCTAATCATCGGATGATTCGTGTGTGGTTCTAATGGTGCGAGTATCGTAATCTGAACCGTCGTTCATGCTATTTTGTGTGTGTGCGCACCATGAAGACCGCTCGCGCACGCAACTAACAACAATCCACAGACTCGTTCGTCGTTCGAAAAGTGTGTGTGAGTCTAATGGTGCGCACAGTAACCAGACCCATCCCGAGCAAATACGACAGTACCTAACACGTCACGCGACAAGAAACAAACAATCGTTCCGCGAGCGGAGTGACTAGTCTCACCGCTACCGCCTATGCCGAGATAAGGAAATGACCATCTACGAGCAGCGAACTCAGAGCATCTAATTCGAACTCGGAGCAGGCAGCCGAGCAAACACATTTCGTGGGTTCAACGCTCAAGGAAATGAAAACCTGAGCAAGAAACCTGTGTCTAGAACTCGCCTTTGCTGCGCAAAATCTGCCTAAACTCAGCGCAAACAAAGGTATGGTATTGGTGCGGGGAGTTAGCTTCACACCCTCGTTTGAACCCCCATAATTCAGAGATGTAGCGCGGGATTCTGACCCCAATTTACCGGTAACATGTTCTCCCCAAAAAATTAC
>PMBQ01000194.1 GCA_003152955.1 Candidatus Bathyarchaeota archaeon | reverse complement strand
AATGTACGGTTCGCTGAGAAAACCCGAGCAAACCCAGATAGCAAAGCCCAACCGCTTTTCAGTCTTCACGCCTCGTTCACAGTCTCCGACGATCTGATCAGAGAAACAAAGAACTTGGCTGACAAATATCGTGCACCAATCACGATTCATACTTCGGAAGGGCTCGGGGATGTTCAGCACAACCTGGAACGCTACGGCAAGAGAACGGTAGAACGTCTACACGACCTCGGCTTACTCGGGCCCAAGACGGTCTTGGCCCATTGCGTCAATCTCGACGACAATGAAATCGACATTATCGCTGGAACAGAGACGGGAGTAGCTCATAATGCGATGAGCAACATGCTGAACGCCGTCGGCGTCGCTCCAATTCTCAAGATGCTTGAGAAGAATGTGAATGTGGGGTTAGGTAATGACGGATACGTATTCGACATGTTCGAAAACATGCGCACTACGTACCTTCTTCATCGTATCCATCATCGAAATCCTAACGCCATTGATGCGTACACCGTTCTCGAGATGGCCACGATCAACGGAGCTCGGCTCTACGGAATGGACAAGGAAATCGGATCCATCGAGACTGGCAAGAGAGCGGACATAATCATAATCAAACCAAGTATCCTCCCAACGCCGCTCAATCCCAGCAGCGCCGTCGGGCATCTGATTAACACAGTTCGCGGGAGCGACGTGGAGCACGTCCTGATCGACGGCAAGCCTGTCGTGAAGAATAGGAATCACATGACATTCGATTTAGACAAAGCTCAGAAAATCTCACAAGCGACGGCCTCCAAACTCTGGGCTCGACTAGAGAACATGAAACCCCAAGTGGACCAGATCAGGTGACCCCACGTCGCACCTCAAATCCTAATCAGCTCAGTGAACCAAAATGCAGTTCAAGCACGTTGTAAGCTCGTTCCTCCTATTCGATCAGAGAATTCTGCTACTCCGCCGAAGCAATAGGGTTGGGTCATACCGAGGAAGATGGTCGGGTGTCAGCGGTTATCTGGAAAGAGGTGAGGAACCGCTTCAACGTGCGAAGATCGAGATTCAGGAAGAACTCGGGCTGAGTTCGCTTCAAGTTAGTCTCGTGAGATCAGGTGAACTTCTGCGGACGTTCGATGAGCAAAAGGATACAGTTTGGATTATCCACCCCTTTCTATTCGAAGTTCACGAACCGAATCTCCGCCTCGACTGGGAGAACTCGGAGAGTAGATGGATCAGCCCAGACGACCTGCGGTCCTTCGACACAGTTCCGAATCTGAAGGAAGTCTTTGAACGTGTCCGCTGGGATCTGCGGGCGACCGCCTCCGCTTTGTTCAACTCATCGCGAAGCGTGAATGATCTTAGGAGGGACAGAGTGCATGGAGCAAGCTTCTTGGGTCGCAGATCAATCGAGGTCTTGGCTGAGGTAGCCAGAGTTTCCAGGGTCGATTCAATCAACGCGCTGTTCAGCAATTTGCTCTCGGTAGTGATGGAGTTGCGCAAGGTGCAGCGGAATATGGCTACTATTAGAAATCTCACCGGGAGATTCCTATTCGAGGCCGAAGCTGCACGACAAACAACCACCTCACTCGACAATTACAGAGAAACAGTAGCAACCCTTGCTCAGAAAGCGCGGACAGAGGCAGAAGCAACGGCGGAGGACGCCTCTAGAAATACCGTATCCATATTGCCCGAGGAGGGCCATGTACTCACGCATAGCTACAGCAGCACGGTAAGAAGAGCGCTAGAGCTCGCCGTGAAGGGCAAACGAAAGCTAACGGTCTACGTGATCGAATCCAGCCCAGGCTCGGAAGGTAAGCAACTAGCAAAAGACCTGATCGGCATCGGCGTTCCAGTCAAACTGATAGCTGAATCCGCGATGAACTCGATCATTTCAGACATTGAGATGGTTATTGTTGGAGCGGATAGCGTGCTCGCCAACGGTTCGGTGATCAACAAGATCGGAACATCGAAGATCGCCAACCTAGCCAAAGAAGAAGAAATTCCGTTCTACGCCGTGTGTGAAAGCGCAAAATTCAGCGCGGCCGACTTCCTAGGCGAACAAATCCAAATCTCGAAGACCCTTTTCGACCTCACGCCGGTCGAATATGTTTCGAAGGTTGTCACGGAATCAGGTGCAATAGAACCTGGAGAAGTGGAGCAGGAGATCAGGAAGATGTTGAGTCAACTTTATCCCTAGTGATAAGAGCAAACAACTCGAATCAAGTCGTCGGTTCTATTCAGAGGAATTTCCTGATGTGCTTAGGGATGTTGGGTTCGTAGAACACTCGGAGAGCCCATTTGAATAGATCTCGTTCTGTCACGATTCCTACAAGACGGCCCTGTCTTTCTATCGGCAACCTGCGAATCCTTCTTGTGACCATCATCTCAAAGGCTTTCCACATCGGAGTGGTCGAAGGGACGGTTATGAGCGGGTGACTCATGAATCGAGTCACCGGTCTTTCGTAGACCTTTTTGCCTCTTGTCGGAAGCAGGGAATTACGTGTCACATCCCGCTCGGTGATAATTCCCACCGGTTCTCCCTTCTTCAAAACTATGACACTTCCTATGTCCCTCCTAATCATGGTCGCCAGCGCTTTCTTCACCGGCGCATCAAAACTAACCGTCACTAGCTTTCTCGTCATTATTGCGGCTACTGTGTCTTCCTTCGGAGTACTCACGCCATTTCATCTGATACCTTACAGTTATTTTGGGTTTATAGAACATTGCAAGAACCGAAGATGAATCATACTTGGTGCTCCACACAAGAACTCGATAGTTCAAGTCGAACCTGAAAAGATCGTAGTTTTAGTTTATGCGAGTCTACCGGTGCGCACACACAAAATTCATGGTTCAAATCACAGACGTGTTTGTAATCACGATGAAGGAAAGAAAAGAGGAAGAGTGGGACTGTGCCGACTGGAAGTTTACTTCTTTTGCAGTCCTTGTTGGAGATCCTTTAGCTCCATGAGTGGTTGAAGGTCTAGTTTGCAGTTGAACATCATCCAAAGTGGTTCGGATATTGTTGCGATCATGTCGGCGCTGGGTAGGTTGACTATCATGTAGATGCCCCGTTCGCCTTCGATTGGGGTGAAGTATACTGCTTCAGGCTTGATCTGGTTGAGCACGCCTTCTAGTTTCTTTGGAAAGTTAGGATCTTGCAGCAATTTGTTTCCGGATTCTGTTGGCATATGCAATCGCAGTAGGAATTTCATGACATATCTCACCTCCGCGATCTAGTAGACCTCATTCATGACGCCCGAAGATCGCAGACTTCGTCCAAGCGACTTCATCCAGAGAAGTGGTTCTAGATGGAACAACTCTCTAGTTGAGCGAATTGAACTTGACCTTGAGAGAAGGAGAACTTATCGAGGCTATTGGGACTAGCCCTTGTGTATTGCAGGCAGTTTCGCACGTGTGATTTCACTGGTGCGGACAGAAGAAAATCCATGGTTCAAATCCCGTCGCCCGCAAAATGCTAGCCATAATGTACGTGATGCTCACCAGAAACGAACCATACCGCGGAGAAAACCCTCAGCTGACCGAACAAAAACATAAACGCCTCGACTCATTAGCTAACAGTGCTTGAGCGCCACGCAGAAGACCATCGCTGAGGCATGCATAGTCTACAGACTTTTCATAGGTGTGGTACTACTGGTGCGAGCAACAGGGTTTGATCTGGAAAGTACAAAGAAACCTCTCGACACTTGATGTTGATTCCTCTAGGCTACTTCTGTGGAGAAACTGCTCTTAGTTTCTTCAGGGGGCGGTGTTCGGTGAAAGAGGAAATAGAACGCTACGGCAGACACGAGATAGGTCGCTGCTCCGATCAGCAGGGGGGCTGAGATGGAAGCGTAGTCTGTTCTGCTTAGAAAGTACCCTGCGAATAGGGGGCCTACAGAGCTACCGATTCCCCAGATCGTCGAGGTGATCGCCGAGGCCGACGCTCTCTCATCGGCCGTCACAGTTCCCATAAGATACGATTGCTGAACTGGCCAGGAGATGTTCATGAAGAAATTTCTCACGATGAAGATGATCCCGGCCAGCTGGTAGGTTGGGGCGAGAACCATTGATCCTAACAAAATAGCTGACAATCCCTGTGTTGTAAGCACACTCTTTGGGCTGCCTAGGTTTTTCGTTAGTCTTGGAGCAATGGGCACAACTGCTAGTGATGTTATTTCAGCAACAGCAAACCATGGACCTAGGACAGCCTCATTGACGCCGTACATTTTCTTGAACCAGAGCGAGAGTAATTGGAGCGCAATACCGGAGGCGAGACCAACCAAGCCAATGGTTAGAGAGAATCTGGATATCTGTCCTAGCGATGTTTCCGGCAAGAACTTCTTGGATGTTTGGCGGTAAGGCATTGGTGGAAATGGCTTAGTTTCTGAAATTGGGAAGAGAAGCAGACCAGAGAGAACGGCGAGACCAGCGAAAATCAGGAATGTGTATTGAAACGAAACCAGGAAACTTGTTTTGAAGTTTGAGCGAAAGAAGGCAGGCAGGACGCCCATTCCAGATCCTACTGTGAGCGCGATCGTCCAAACACCCTGACCCCAAGCAAACGCTCTCGTTCGCTTCTCTTCGGAGACCTTTTCAGCAAGCATTGCGGTCCATGCAGGAGTCCAAACTGCGGCACTGAATCCGCCAGCAAATCCTACCCCGCCAATCGCGCTGGCTAATAGAAGCAGGTTAAGATCACGTGTAAAAGCGAAGAGAATGTGTGCCAAGGTTGCTGAGAGGAAGCCCCAAAACACAAACTGTTTTCTTCCGTACTTGTCAGCTGCCAAAGCAAAGGGTACCAATGCGATCGTGTTCGCAATGGCTGAGACCGAGCTTATGGCCCCGATGATTTCCCCCGAGAAGCCGATTTCGTTGAGATAGATTGGCAGAACAACGAGCGTGTACCCGAGTGGGAGTGAGTTCAGTCCCATCGAGGCTAGAAGAAGTCTAAGGTCGCGAGCGCTCTGCGAATTCAATTGGCCACTCTTCTCACGACTTTTGGCAGGGTACGGTGTTTAGTTTTCGTAGGCTATGGCTTGCGCTCTTCTTCAAGCCTTGCAAAAAAGGAGGGGTGGAGTAGGATTTCACTGGCAGATCATGAGACAGTTGCCTACGCGGTGTTCTCCTCGTTGCCACTGTGGGAACATGGGGTAAAACATCGGTGGGCTTGGGAGCGTAATTGCGTAGCCCGATGAGAGACCGTAGTAAGGATACGTGTACTGAGGGTAAGCATACGTGGGTCCAGAGTACTGGTATGGTGAATAATACTGGTTCGGCGAATAGTACTGGTATGGTTGGGAGTACTGGTACTGCGGATATGATCCACAATAGTTACACATGATTCAACGCCTTTGATGTCCCTCAGGAACAAGCAACATAAGCATATCCGCAGAGTAGCGCGGTCGTGTAGATTACCGTGGTGAATGACGACCCAGCGAACCCCGCCATTTGCGCTCAACAACGCAAAGCTGAGGAAGGTCTTCCTGAGAACCTTTAATGAAACTCGATATTAGGCCTAGTCAGAAAACCCCTGGAAGACGAGTGCTTGAAGATCAAAGCCATCGTGGCGGACATGGACGGAACAATAACGAAATTCAACCTCGATTACATGAATACGCGTCAGCGAATACTGGAAGAACTTGACAAGAAGAACCTCCGCACTCCAGACATGAATGATCAGCTCAGCCTGTTTATCGTTCTCGGGAAGTTGAAGGACAGACTGGACGTCAATACTTTCGAAGCATTGCGCGGACAGGTCTACGGTTACCTTGAGGAGATGGAATTGAAAGCAGCTACGGACGTGACACTCTATCCGGGCGTTATGGAGACTCTGCAGAAACTTCGAAGTAATTCTCTAAAGATTGGTCTGGTCACAAATAACGGCCGAAAGGGAACCGAGCTGACTCTGTCTAGATACAGGCTGGAAAACCTTTTTGACGCCGTCGTAACCAGAGATGACTGCGATGACATGAAGCCTGCCGCTGAACCTGTTTTGAAAGTTCTCACCGCATTGAATGTTACACCCAGTGAGGCAATTCTAATCGGCGACGGCGTCATGGACATAGTGGCAGCCAGGGCGGCAGGAGTTCCATCCATCGCTGTCGCGACAGGCCCTTTTATGAGTGATCACTTGCTCGAAGCCGAACCCGACTATCTACTGGGTTCAATAAACGATCTGCCAACGCTTATCGACTTGCTGAATGCAACTGAATGAAAAAAGATCACGTATGCCGGAAGAAGATTACGGTGTCTTGAACTTGGGCTAGACACTGAACCTAACAACTCCCATTTCAGACAAACGAATTGGACAGCACGATTCTCCGAGTGAAAAACCCTGTGACCAACAGTGCGTGCATAATCTATATCTCAAATGAGTCTGTAGAGTGTTGTTGAATATCGTAGTGTGGGAGTCTTTGAAGAAGCAATTTGAGACGGAGACTGAGTTTGCGCATTACACATGAAATGGTTCAAGCAGCAAAGAGAATGCGAATACTGTTACTCTTCGTTGCTCTGTTGTACATTATTTCTTACCTTGGTGGTTGGTATCTGATCAGTATCAAGT
>PMBQ01000419.1 GCA_003152955.1 Candidatus Bathyarchaeota archaeon | reverse complement strand
ACTTAGTTAAGCTCCAGTTTCTCTCAGTTTCGTAAACCAGGTATAGTGCTGCGATTGCCATGACGCTTCTCAGCATAAACTCCACGTTTTCGGGAACGGAGTTCGGCGATGATGAGCCTCCCCAGANNGACCAGGCTTGGAATCGCCAGTTCAACTGAAGTGGAAGCTCCAATGAACTTGAGTCTAGTTCTGCGAGCGTATGTTAGCGCGATAAAGAGCAACCCGTAGGTTCCGGTTAGAAGTTGAATGATGCCGATGATAAGTCCCATTCCGGGGACACTGGAAGCCAGGCCTAAGCTCACGACGTTCATCGCTGATGCGATCGCCATCAAGCCGAACCCCGCAGGGATTCCAAGCAGGTAGGATATGCTTGAGGCTCGGCAAGGCTTCAACGTTGAGTGGAATAGAATTATGGTGAGGAGGGCGGAGATTATCTCAACCGCAATGACCAGGGCGGAAACCATTTGACACGGACCCTGCAGGGATGGTTAGCCTAAGTGTCTTATTGTAGTTGTGCTCGATGAGATTGTTGGATCGCGCTTTCGCAGTTGCAACGTGTCTCTTTATCCTAGGCTCTCTCACAGGTTTTATAGTTGTATTGCTGGCTCCATCTGTTCAAACTCTCATGGTCTCCATATTTCAGGTGAGAATGTTGACTCCTTTGCGGACTGTGAGCCGTTTCGGAAACACTGCGACATTGGGGTTGATTTTCCTGAACAACTCACTCCCACCTTTGCTGTCCTTCTTGTATCCTATGATCATTATGAAAGTCGGGTGGAGGCCTCCTCTTACCAAGGAGAGGCGAAACGTATTCATGTGCTCCTTCACAACACTCTGCGCACTCTTGATCGGCATGTTTGACTTAGGGGGAGTCCTTGCCGTTGCTTGGGAAATGGGTGGAATCAATTTTCTTATTCATCTACTCTTGACCTCTGCCGTACACGGACCTCTTGAGTTCCTTTTCGTCTTGTTGTGTGTCTCCGAACCGCTAAGAATAACCTGGACCTCGAGGGGAGATACGGTAGAGGAAGTTAGGGAGAAGCTGCGGAACGACGTCTGGCTCTTGTTGATATGCCTCATCGGTTTGTTCATTTCTGCTATCGTCGAAGTCTTCTTCTCGCTCTAGAGGATATTTTCTGAATTTCTTCTGTTGGTGCTTCTTTCTGGCCCAACCATGCTGACAGTTTTCGTTTTCATGAATTTCCGTCGAGCGTGATTTCGGTTGAGTATCCATTAGGAGTTCAGGAAGGTCCATCAGCGGGAGTGGGCATTGATTTTTCTGCGATACCCTTCGCGAGGTTATCGAGTGGGAATCATCGGGGACGGCGGACATTACGAGAAGTCAAAATCGAGAAGCGACCATCGGATTTTCTGCATCTCCACCTCAGAAAACTGAGTGTGCATGGGTTGATTAGACATAGTGAGGTGCTGGCAAGCTTGGAGGATGGTAGGGCTTTCATGCTGGAGCATGAGAAAGTCTTTGACATTTTGCAGTATATGGAACTTGTTCTTGCGGCATGAAGATTGCACAGGATTTGTGCATGTAACCCTTGGATAGCTAGTTTGGTTACACACCATCTTTTATCCCGCTCCCATGTCTTGTTTGATCGTGGAGTTTACTGGATTAGTTGAATGAAGGAGGTGTTTGTTAGATATGTATATCATGAATAGGCATTTCGATAATCGAGCTATTTCGCAGGTCATTGCAGCGCTTTTGCTGATCGCGATTGCAGTCGCAGCCGCCATATTGGTTTACGTCTTCTCCATAGGACTGTTGGGAAGTTTGCAAGGAGGAGGCGGTCAACAAGTAAAAAACCAGCTTATCATGGAAGCATACACATGGGGAGGCAATCTACAGCTTACGGTAAGGAACGTCGGCACAGCGAACGTAGTTGTATCTGATGTCTTCGTTAGCGGAAACAAGGTACAAGGCGCAATCAGTGGTACCAGCTGCGGCAATCCTGAGGGTCTTGTTCCAGTTCAGGCCTCATGTACTCTGAATATAAGTGGGCTAAATTCAGGATCATTTACACCCGGAGTTGCTTACACGATCAAGGTTGTAACTGCTGACGGTGCAGTGTTCTCCTACTCAGCCATCGACGGACAATCCAGTTAGACAAGAATCGCCCTTTCCTTTCTTTCTTTTCTATTTTTCTCTCGACCGAAGGTCCTTGTTTCAATAGAGCAACTTGACTTTTTGCTCGTCTCTTGTTTCGGATGTTTTCTTCGAGAAAGGTTCTTCTGCTAATGAGCAAGATAGGATGGTCCGTGAGCATTTGTTGAGATCCGCTGAGAATTCGATTCTTAGGATATTTGGGGCCGTGAGAACTCCAAATTGTCACTATGGGTCTGCGATGCTGGTGACGCGAAGTTCATGCCTATTGTAATGGCAGTGGCTATCTCATGTGGATTAACTACGAGTGAATCGACACTGCTAGGGCACGGAGAAAGGGGCGACCGCAACTCATACAAGGAGAGTATGAGGGATGTTCTCGGAGAGTCAACCATGCCCGTGGATGTGGAGAGCGTTCGGTCGGGGGCTGGGTTGACGAATTGAGAGTCAACAAAAGCCATACTGTTGGAGATGCTTCTACAGGGGAGCATTTTGCGCGAGAAGGTCGCAAAGGGTTGGATATTCTGGGTCGAACCCCCCACAAGGTCACATGCCAAGAGACGAAGATGATCTGAATGGCAAACATGGATACAGTCCGAAACAAGTTGCAGTCTGCAGCGAGCTTGCGCCTCCGCTTCTCCAGAAAGCAACCGCTTGCTGCGGCACAGTCGAAACCTGCAAGTATCGTGGTAATGGAGAAGCCTATGGTCGGAGCGGCTGGGATTCCGACCAGCTTCAAGGAAGTCACTCCCCTTATCGAGCCCTACGCCTATGCTGCTATCACTCATGATCCAGTTACAGGTGGCATGTTGTACTACGTAATCGAACCCACACTACTGGATGAAGACAAGGTACTGTATCGCAAGATTCGCGATATTCTGATAGAAGAACTTGACGTGGACGTTCGCAAGATTCCGTCCTCAAATGCCGCGCAAAAGGTTCTGAGATTAAAGGTTGACATGGTAGTCAAGGATTACAGGATCAAGGTCGAAGCCGAAGTTCTCGACAAGTTGATGTACTATCTGATGCGGGATTTCATAGAGCATGGTAAGATTGAACCATTGATGAGGGATCACATGATTGAAGATATCAGCTGTGATGGCCCCGGGGTTCCGATCTATGTTTGGCACCGCCAGTACGAATCAATCCCAACCAACGTGATATTTGGTGACGTCAAGGAACTGGACAGCTTCGTCGTGAAGCTCGCATATTTGAGCGGCAAGCACATCTCCATCGCCTCGCCCATGGTTGATGGAGGTTTGGAAGATGGAAGTAGAGTTCAGCTAACATATTCAAAAGAAGTGACCCGACACGGTAGCACCTTCTCGATCAGACGATTTCGAGCTGATCCAATGACGATTAGCGATCTGATCGGTCTCAACACATTGTCCTCAGAGATGGCGGCCTATTTCTGGTATGTGATGGAGAAGAAGACGTGTACCCTAATTACTGGAGGAACGGCGTCAGGAAAAACAACACTCCTCAATTGCATATCGATGTTCATCCTGCCCGACGACAAGATAGTAACCATCGAAGATACACCGGAACTGAACATTCCGCATAAGAACTGGATCTCTTTGATAGCCCGAGTTGGCTTTGGCTCTATTGGTAGCAGCGGTGAGATTAATCTGTTCGACCTGCTCAAGGCGGCAATGCGGCAAAGACCGGACTACATCATAGTCGGTGAGGTGCGAGGCGAAGAAGCTTTCACACTTTTCCAGGCCATGGCCACAGGTCACGGCGGCCTGTCAAGTATTCATGGAGATTCTGCGCTTGCCGCGATCCGAAGGCTTGAGTCAGCTCCACTGAACATACCGCGAACACTACTCCCCACACTGAATCTGATAGGTGTCACCGCCAGAATGAGAATAGGAGACAGACCTGCTCGCAGGCTGGTCCACTTGGCTGAAGTGTTGGGCATCGATCCCAGTTCAGGCGAACTCGACCTGAACGATGTCTTCCGGTGGGATCCCCGGACGGATTCGTTCTCATACTCTGGCAGAAGCCGCACCATCGAGAAACTAGCCGAGCGGTCAGGCATTGCATTAGACGTTGTCCAAGAGGAAATAAGACATAGAAAGACAGTGCTGGAGTACATGCTGAAGAAGAAAATCCGTAGGTACCAAGACGTCGGGGCGCTCATTCGAGAGTACTACTCGGACCCGCACAAAGCCTACGAAAAGGCACGACTCGGGNNTGAAGAAACCGAAGCAGGCAGCAACACAGGCCGTGGACAAACCACTCTCAGTACTCAAAGCACCTTGGCTGATTGCCTATCGGTACTTGGGTGCTCGAACTCAGGGGGCCCTTCCGTACTTTGTAGATCTCGGCCCCACGCTTCAGAAGGCCGCCCTGAAGATCAGTCTACAGTCGTACGTCAGTATGATGATATTACTTTCAGCGCTGTCTTGGGCTGTCAGTGCTGTGCTCACAGGTAGCTTGACAGTATATGCAGGTGCTCCTATTTGGTTAGCTCTCGTGTACGCGTTTGGAGTTGCAACATTACTTGGAACGATGGTCTTCGGGTTGCTTTACCTTGTTCCAGTTCTTCTTGCGAGCAATCGCAGGAAGAAAATGGACCTTGAACTACCTTACGTGGCAAGTCACATGTCTATCTTGGCGGCCGCCGGAATCCCACCAACGCGCATGTTCAAACTAATGGAAGACTCGAAGACTACTCCTGAGGTTGCCTCCGACGCGAACGAGATCGTGCGTGATGTAGAGATTCTCGGGAACGACATCATGACCGCGCTAGAGACGGAGAGGGCTCGTTCGCCCTCAAGCGTTTTCGCAGATGTTCTGGAAGGACTCGTTGCAACAATTAGGTCGGGGGGCGATATGAAAAAGTACCTTCTAGACTCCACTCACACAATTATGGATCTTAGGCGGATTGCGGCAAAGCAACTGATCGAGTCACTCGGGGTCTTTGCAGAGATCTACATATCGATGCTCGTCGTCCTCCCGTTACTCATAATCATCATGTTCTCCGTCATGGGCTTGATCGGCGGAGGTCTCGGAGGATTATCGACCACGACGATGATGGCCTTCGTAACCTACGGCATAATTCCAGTCTGCGGAATAGCGGTCATCGTAATGCTCGACACGATGCTAGTGGCGGATTGAGAATGGCTAAGATTGAACCCAGCGACAAACAACTAGTGGCCATAGTGTCAGTAGCTCTTGGCGTCATAATGACGGTGGCGACCCTGCTCGCCGTGTTCGTTCTCAAGTTCCAAAACCTACCGCTGGATTGGGATCAGCTGATAGTACTGGGACTGATCATCGCAATATTTCCGCCAGCCGCTGTTGAGTACTTGGACCTAAGCTGGCAGCGAGGCATAGACAAGAACATACCTCGACTTCTTCGTGAAATCGCAGAGTCAGGAAAAACCGGGCTCACCCTGGTTCGTGCTATTGAAGTGTCAGCAGACAGGGATTATGGCCCCCTCACTCCCGAGTTGAAGCATTTGATTGCCCAGATCTCCTGGGGGACGAGTCTTGATGAAGCGTTGCGATCATTTGCAAAACGAGCTCGAACCAAGCTTGCCCAGAGATCCGCAGACTTGATTGCGGAAGTCGCACGGTCGGGGGGCGATACTCAGGAGATAATGGAACAGCTCAACAAGCACATTGGTGAACTCCAAAGCATCGACGGAGAGAGATATTCGCAGATGAGGTCATACGCGGCGGTTGTCTACATCGCTTTCGGTGTGTTCCTATTCACGGACATAATGTTAATCCGTTCATTCTTCGCTCAAATACTCGACTTACAATCCAAGGTTCTAAACACTCCTGGTGGAACGGCGAGTGTCTTCGGAGGTCTCAACGCAGTAGATATCAAGTTTCTAGAGAAGCTAATGTTCCACGCGGTCGTCGTGCAGGCAATTGTTGGTGGCCTAGTGGCTGGGAAAATGAGTGAAGCTAAGTTGGGAGCAGGCCTTAAACACGTGCTCATACTACTCGTGATTGGTTTTGTGTCATTCTTGATTTGGGTTTGGAGAGTGTGAAGCAATGGTAAGGCGCAAGTTGAAGCATAGCCTTGCTGTCAGCACTCTAGTAGCCAATATGCTGATGATCGCAATTACGTTATCACTCGGAGCGATACTCGTAGCATGGGCGGGGGCATCATTCGGATCATTCAGTGGCGGGTCGCAACTGTACTATGTACAGAGGGCGCAAGCACTACAAGAACGATTTGTGATTGAGAACGTATTTTTCAACAGCACCGCGAAGACTGTCATGATTTTCGTCAGGAACGTTGGCTCGGTGGATATTACAGCGGTAGCCCTCTACGTTAACGGCGCCCCTAATTTGCGTATGAACCCTGGCTCTTGGCTGTGCACGAGTCTGCCGACTCGCATAGGAGTGCAAGCTGTGTGCGAATTCAATCTGAATTGGGGAGATTACACGTCAGGTTCGGTCGTTTCCGTTCTTGTGGCAAGCTCCAGAGGCAATCAAGCAGTGTACACTGCACGAGCCTCATGAATTGAGGTGAGTTGAATGCGCAAGTTATGGATAAGACGAAAAGCCGTTAGCAGCATTATAGGCGGAATCATCGTTCTATTTCTCTTCCTCATGGCTCTCACGGCCATGGTCATAGTCAGCCAGCAAAATGATGCCTACCAAAGCATGGCCAGCAAAATGTCGCAGAAGGATATCGACAGATTCACTGAGAACCTTATCGCGGACTATCCTGGACTCACACTAGAACCCACCAATGTGAGCTGTACTGGTGTGAGCGGCCAATGCAACGTGTATGACATGACTGTGAGCAATGTAGGCGGCTTAAGCAATGCGGGAAATGTAGGAGGGTCGACCGGTGTAAGTGCAGGGGCCGGCGGAGGAGGGGTTGGGATCCAGCTTGCACGACTGTACGTAAACTCAACAGGGAGCACAGGCTGTTCTCCACCGAGTGGTCCATGCATTCTGAATCCAGACTCGGCGTGGTTCAGTGGAACGCCCACAGCGTACACCTTCCGAGACTCCGACGCTTTCGTCAATGCAGGTGAGTTCAACCACACCGTCCACTTCTATTTGCCTACT
>PMBQ01000449.1:620-12987 GCA_003152955.1 Candidatus Bathyarchaeota archaeon | reverse complement strand
TGCGCACCACTAGACCCACACACACATTACGCCTGACCTGACGGTTCAATCTCTAGTTCTCGTGCTATTGGAAAACACATTATCGTGGTTTCTCCCACAAAAAAATTGAATTTGTTTGAATGATGACAACTCGGAGAGGTCGTCTCTACCGGAAAGGTTTGCTCTGCAACATTCGTGGAACGTAATCGGTGCCCGTGTCTGTTAGCGCGTATTGCGGCTAATTGAGAATATTGTTGTGCGTGTTGTTGACGAGGGAGGACTGTTAGGTTCAATTCATGGGGTTTCTGCGTTCACCGATTTGCTGGCGCCACATCGCGTAATACAGNNCCGATCTGCTGGCGCCACATCGCGTAATACAGACCCTTCTGATTAAGGAGACTCTCATGAGATCCTGTCTCGATGATTTTGCCATTTTCCAGCACATAGATGACTTGAGCGTGCATGATTGTGGATAACCGATGGGCGATCAGAATAGAGATCTGATCCTTGCTCATTGAGATATCCCTGAGGGTATTCGAGATACTCTCCTCAGTCAAAGAATCGAGGGATGAGGTTGCCTCGTCAAAGATCAGCAACCGGGGTTGACGCACGAGAGCTCTCGCGATCGAGATCCGTTGCTTCTCCCCGCCTGAAAGTTTCATCCCGCCCTCACCAATAAGAGTGTCAATGCCGTGGGAGGACCGCCTCAATAATTCCTCGCAAGCGGCCCTATGCAATGCATCCCTCATCTGCTCGTCGGTGGCATCCTGTCTTACGAACAGAAGGTTCTCCCTAATAGTGCCCGAGAACAGCTGGGGATCTTGCGCGACGAAGCCTATCTGTCTACGCAGAGGATTGTAGCGGATGAGGGAGGAAGATTGACCGTTGAAATAGATTTCTCCGCTGGCAGGTCGGTATAAACCCACCAAGAGCTTCACTAGTGTTGACTTGCCTGAACCGGAGGGACCCACAAAAGCGATCGTCTCACCTGTCCTCACGTGGAAAGAAATCCCATCAATGGCGTTGGATTGTGAAGTCTTATGACGGAACACCACGTCCTCAAAACGGATATCACGGAGTTCATCGATCACGATTGGGTTCTCCGGGCGTTGTTCTATGGGTTTGTGCATCAGTTGATCGAAATTGCTGACAGATGCTTCCACCTCACGATAACTCAGAATGAACGTGCCAATCTCCTGTAGTGGTCCGAAAATGATTGTGGAGATGAACTGCGTTGAGACCAATTCTCCAGTGGTGAGAACTTTTCGGAAGATAAACCAGAGAAGGATAAACAGAATTGACTGCTTCAGGATGCTCATTGTCGTGCCCTGCAGGAACGTCAACATGCGAACGCGTTCCACTTTTGTCATCTCCAGATTGAAGATCTTCAGATTCTGCTCCCGCAGTCTTCGAATTTCAGGAAAGGTCAGGCCAAGACTTTTGATAAGCGCGATGTTCCGGAGGGATTCTGTGATCACACCTGACATCATATTCGTTTCGCGATTGATCGCGCGTTGTGTGGTCTTGATGGCTTTACTCAGCAAAACTGTGGGCGATCCCAGTACCACGATCCCGATCACAAAGACAGGGATCAGCAGCCAGCTTTTCGTAAATGAATACGTGACTAGAAAACCCATTCCAACAACAATCGAGAAGAGTACGTTCGTGAATGAATTGATGAATACCTTGGTATCCTCTCTAACTTTCTGCAGCAGTGATAATGTCTCACCGCTGCGTTGATCCTCGAATTCATCATAAGGTAGCCGAAGCGTCTGCCTTAATCCATCGTTGAATATTTGCATCCCGAACTTCTGTACTGCCAGCCTGGTGAAATAGTCTTGGAAGACTTTTGCAACCCGAGCAAGCAATGCGACGGAGAGAGCCACACCTAACCAGAAAAGTACTCCGTTGACCAATGCCTCTTCCGTCAAGGTACCTGGATTCAATGCATAATCATCGATGATTATTCCGAAAATAACCGGATCGACAAGATTCAGCAACTGACTGGCAGCAGCCAAGCCCAGAGCGACAACCATGGACCACTTCTGTGGTTCCAAGTACTTCCAGAGAATCTGCATCATTTTCGCAAAACAGCGATATGCGTCACACTCCTCATATATGTTCCCACACTGATAATGTTGAATATCGCGCAGATGACTGAGACATACCAATTGATGCTGTCGGAGCGGTAGGGGTCACGAGCGTACCGTTTTGGTGGAAGTTCACGGGCAATCGGCCGGATTTGTGTGTGTGGGTCATGGTGCGATCACTGGAAATTGAACTGAGAATCAACTAATCCAATCCTATACTAGACGAGATTGCAGTCAAATCAGAGTGAACATTTTATACGGGAAGTTTATAGGCTGACAGATGGTCTGGCTAAGTTGATGCTGGATGCGTCTCGGATTTTTCCTTCCAAACATAGGTCAAGCCGGCAATAGTAGCACTATTCTCAAGATAGCTAAACGCGCCGAAGAATTACGATACGACAGCCTTTGGGTAACCGAGCGCCTGCTCTATGCCCTAAAACCTCAGACCTCATACTACGGTGGTCCGCTCCCTGAACCCTACAAAAGGGTTCTGGATCCTCTCGGGACATTGACATTCGTTGCAGGTCTAACCAGTCGCATCGCACTTGGAACGAGCGTGCTAGACATCCCATTCTACAATCCAGTTCTCCTTGCGAGACAATTAGTCACTCTTGACGTTCTTTCGGGTGGAAGGTTGAGGGTTGGATTCGGTCAGGGGTGGTCGAAGGATGAATATGACGCGGCGGGCGCGTCTATGAAACAGCGTGGCCAACGAGCTGATGAATTTCTAAAACTCTTGACGACAATATGGACTTCTGATCCAGCCGAGTTCCACGGAAAATACTTCCAACTTCCCCAATCCATCATCCAGCCCAAGCCTATTCAGAAACCGCATCCCCCACTCTACTTGGCTGCGTTTGCCCCCGCCGCCATGAAACGCACGGCCACCTTTGCGGACGGTTGGATGCCCGTAGGATTGCCTGTTGACACGTTGAAGACGATGGTAGAACAGATCAGAACTCTAGTTCGGGAGGCAGGTCGAAACCCATCAGATCTCAAGATCATAACTCGCTACAATCTTTCCATAACCCCCNNGCAACGATAGGCAAATCTTCTCAGGAAGCATTGATCAAATCGCCGAAGACGTCAAGGCATTGAAGGGATTTGGGCCAGACGAGCTAATACTCGACGTGACCTTCTCAGCAGACAGCCAGAGCGAAGAGGGTTTCATGATGAACCTAGAACGACTCCGCAGACTCGTCTGAACGACCTCAAAATCGCCTTTCGTTTCTGGAGCAGACAATCATGGGTGTGCCTGAGAAGATACGGGCAATCGAAGAGGAGATGAAAAGAACCCAGATTCACAAGCACACCGAACACCATATAGGTCTGCTGAAAGCCAAACTCGCAAGACTCAAGGCAGATCAAGAACGAGCGCAAAGCTCCAAGCAAAGTGGAGCGGGCTTCGAGCTAAAGAAGGCCGGCGACTGTACTGTAGTTCTGATCGGTCTCCCCAGTGTGGGAAAATCAACAATTCTGAATGGACTTACAAATGCCAACTCAAAGGTCGCTGCATACGCTTTCACGACTCTGACGGTCGTTCCCGGTCTGCTCGAGTATCAAGGAGCGAGGATACAGATTCTCGACCTACCCGGCATCATTGCGGGCGCGGCAACCGGCACCGGCAGGGGTAAGAGAGTGCTATCCGTTGCAAAGAATGCCGACCTAATACTTCTGGTTCTGGACGTGTTTCAGCCTGATCAGATCAGCGTCTTAAAGAAGGAATTATACGAAATGGGAATCCGCCTCAACACTCAGCCTCCAAATGTTGTCATCAGCAAATCCTCTCAAGGTGGGCTCGGCATTACAGCGACATGCAACCTAACTCATTTGACCGAGTCAACCGCCAAAGCGATACTGAACATATACAAGATCAATCAGGGTAACGTCGTCATCAGAGAGGACATCACCGACGACCAACTCATAGACGTAGCCACCGGAAATCGTCGATACATTCCCTCAGTGACTGTTTTGAACAAGATCGATTTGGTCAGTCCAAAGTACATAGCTGAAGCGAGAAAGCGAATGGGCGAAGATTTTGTACCCATCTCTGCGGATCGAAACGTTAACCTCGACAAACTAAAGGGCGCCATCTATGATCGACTGCGATTGATCAAAGTCTTCCTCAAACCTCGGAATGGTGTGCCCGATTTCGAAGAGCCCTTGATTGTGACGGCTGGGTCAACAATTTCCGATGTCTGTCAGAAGATCCACAAGAAGATCGAGGGCGAAGCGAAGTATGCGCTGGTTTCAGGGACGAGCGTAAGGTTTAGCCCTCAACGTGTCGGAATGGACCATGTCGTTCAAGATCGTGATATCGTCACGATACTGAAGTAGCAAAGAGACACCATTAGGCCATCTGGACATTGATTTGGTAAACTCTGACAGCTGGTTAATTGTTGGCTTCGAAAGCGCATGGTTATTAGTCGTGTAAGCATGAAGTGTACCATCGGTTACGTCTTTCGTTGTACTTTTACCTCGAAGGTTGAGTGCCCTGCGGGTTAAGCGTCCGGTGGAGGTCGTGGCTTTGGACTCAAGAAGGCGTGAATATATTGAATATTCAACCTCGAATCGGGTATGTGAGCACTTACCCTCCCCGAGCTTGTGGGATAGCGACTTTCACGAGGGACCTGTCGCGAGCTGTAATGATGCGTGGACATGCATATCCGAATCTCATAGTTGCATTGGAAGAGAACGGAGAACGCCATTCCGATACGAGCGTAAAGCACACGATCGACCAACATGATCGTGCGAGCTATATCTCAGCTGCAAAGTTTCTGAACAAATCGAACGTCGACATCGTAAGTCTCCAACATGAATTCGGCATATTCGGTGGAGAATGGGGCGAGTACGTGCTCGACCTCTGCAGAAATATCGAGATGCCACNNTACCGTGCTCCAGAAACCACCTGAGAAAGCACGGCAAGTCGTTAATGAAATTGCTCAGATCAGCAGTAATGTAGTAGTGACCATTGAATCTGCAGCCAAACTACTCGAGAAGCACTTCGCTGTTGATCCGCATAAGATCAGAGTGATCCGCCATGGCGCGGCTCTACCTGACCGCGTGCGCAAAGAATACGCGAAACGCCATCTTGGGCTTCACAAACGCGTTGTCCTAGCCACGCATGGATTGATCAGTTCTGGAAAGGGGATAGAATACGCAATCAAAGCATTGCCCTACCTTGTGAAAGAACGCCCTGGTATACTCTACTTGGTGATAGGCGAGACACACCCTGAGGTTCGAAAACGTGAGGGTGAAGCCTATCGCGACAAATTAGTCTCTCTTGCGAAACGGCTAGGCGTAGAAGATAATGTTCGTTTTGTAGACCGCTACTTACCTGAAGACGAACTCTCACTTCATCTTCAAGCAGTTGACATATACCTGGCACCGTACTTGGGGAAGGATCAAGTCTCAAGCGGAACTATCACCCTTGCCCTTGGGCATGGGAAGGCGGTAATTTCAACGCCGACGATATTCGCGAAGGAGGTTCTGTCGAATAGCAGAGGGTTATTGTGTAAGTTCGCAGATGCCCATTCATTGGCCGAATGTGCCCAACGCATACTTGGTGATTTGCGGCTTCGACGGCGATTAGAGGCGAGCGCATTCAAGTATGGGCAGCAAGTGGGATGGGCGAGAGTCGCTGATCAATATGGTGAAACCTTCAGATCTGCAAGACGGGTTCGACGAACTGTCACTGAAGCTGCAGCAGTCAGTGAAACTTGAGCATCTCTTCGCTCTAACAGACCATAACGCGGTTCTCCAACACGCGAAGTTCTCTGTTCCAGCGAGAAGGGAAGGATACACGGTTGACGACAACGCTCGGGCACTCGTGTTCGCAGCAAAAGCGAAGGCTTTCTGGCCTGGACAAAGGCTTTCCGAAATGCAGCACAAACTGATCAGTTTCCTACTAGTAATGCAAGCTGATGATGGACGTTTTCATAACCTCATGGATTTTTCGCAGAGAACCATAGACGCCCCTACGGTTGGCGATCATGTAGGGCGAGCGATTTGGGCAACTGGCGCGGTGATCAATGCGGAGAATCCCCGTGGAGTCAAAGCTTCTGCACGACTCATGTTTGATCGAGCATTGCCTTGGGCTAGGGAGTCGACATCGCCGCGCACAAAGGCCTACGCTTGTTTGGGCCTAGTCGAGCGCCTCCATACAGACTCGGAGGACAACAATCTGAGAGCCAATCTTAGGACAATTGCCAACAGTCTCGTTGAATTGTATAACACTAACCAAACTCCGGACTGGAAGTGGTTCGAGAACATTCTAAGCTATGATAACCCGAGACTAAGCCAGGCATTGTTTGCTGCGTACGAATCGTTGGGCGAGAAGGCCTATCTCGGCGTCGCCGAGGAGAGTATGAAGTTCCTGAAGGCCGCAACAACTATTGATGGAATTTACGCCCCCATAGGGAGCGGAGGTTGGTATCCAAAGGGTGGGGGTAGAGCTCTCTATGATCAGCAACCAATCGAAGCTGGAGGGACGGTGGAAACTGCTGTGCTCGCATACAATCTCACTCGGTCCGACGTGTACGCGGCCGCTATACGCCAAGCTATGGGCTGGTTCTTCGGTCTGAATACCAAGTCTGTTGAACTCTATGACGATTCAACAGGTGCTTGCTACGACGGCATCAATAAGCTGGGTGTGAACGAAAATCAGGGATCTGAATCCACGCTCGCCTTCCTCCTCGCCACGGTAACATTTATTGAGATTTTTCAAAACGAAAGGCGATGACTTCCATCAACGATTAGTTCCCATTTTCCAGTTCATCGAGAAACTCGTCAATTGGAGCGCTCGCAACGCAGCAGACCTTGTCAGCACCACCATAATATGTCAACAATGTTCCATCCAGAATGATTGCTCCATCCGGGAAGACCACGTTCGGAACAACACCTCGTTTCTCAAACTCCATCTCCGGTTCAAGAATAGGCTCCCTAGTGCGTGCAACCACCTTTGTCGGGTCGTTCAGATCAAGCAGAACCGCTCCCGCGCGGTAGATACGTGCCTGGCTTACGCCATGATAAATCACGAGCCACCCTCGCTCTGTTCTAATTGGTGGAGGTCCCACGCCGATTTTCCTTTTCTCCCAAGAGAACTTGGGTCCGATAACCTCGTAATCGCGGAAGTGTTTCAAATATTCGGTCCAGAATTTCTGCGAATTCTTAAGCTCCTCGACAGTCTCAAAGTAGGCGATTTGCACTTTTGACTGAAGTCGGTGGAGCATCGCAACTCTCCCGCCGATTCTCTCTGGGAACAGTACCCAGTCTTTGTCGGTTCGATCAGGTCCAACTAGTCCATGCTTTTCAAAATGTGAGAAGTCCTTAGTTGATGCTAGAGCTATGCGTGGTCCTCGTTTCGAAAACGCGGTATATGTGACGTAGAAAGTCCCTTCGAGAGAGGTGATTCGTGGGTCCTCGCAACCAAATTCCTCCCAATCGGCTGAGGGTTCGAGAACGGGCTCCGAAGAACGGAATGAGATCTCTGCGGTGTTCGAAGCGCGTGCATATCCTAAACGCGAGACCTTGGTCCCGTCCACGGCGCGGTAGAGCAGATGAACCGTGCTTCCCACATCAATAGCCCCGGGATTGAAAGTTCCACCCTCCTCCCACTTCTGACCCTGTCTCGGGACGATAATGGGATTTCCCGACAATCTGCTGAGTGTTGGCAATGACTTCACATAACCTAGAAGCAATGAGTTTCAGAGAACGGGGTCAGAATAAGCTATCTAGTTTTCTTGCTTGCCGAACCGATTATAGCGCCCGTACCATTTCACGGTTCCGTCAGTCCAATACGCGGGTGGTCTTGGCTTGGGCTTCGACCGCATCTTCTGCAATTTTCCTAGACATTCCTTTATTTGATTTTGGAGATGGGTTAGTGTAATCGCATTCGTTGCCACGGTCAGCTGGACGCAAATACAATTTCGCCTCTCTTAAGGGATGAGTCCATCATCGTCTGCTAGGCCTTGATGGTTGCTTTCCGGCAGGATTTCCGGATGTAGGAGGATTGACCATTATCACTTCACCACGAGAAGTTACGGAGGCACTGAATTCCTCCTTACCGCCTTCTTCTGTAACGTAAGCTCCCTTTATCGACCACACACCTTTGCCGTCCGGACCCTCTGGTTCCTGATCGATGGTGATCGAAACAATCTTTCCATGTCGAGAACGAGTCCCCACAACGTATTTCCTTACCAAGCTCTTTGCATCGTTTGCATTTCCTACCTGCAATTCAAATCAACCTCGATGAATGTTAGTGTGCTTATCTACAACCAGTCAAGCGTGNNGGGGCATTCATTCTACCTTACCCTACCGCTTTTGCCCATTTTGCTTGCCATTTTCTTTCGTTTCTTCTGCCATTCAGGCTTCGTCACTTCAATACCCCATCGAACTAACCGGGCAATCATGCAGAAGAATCTTTCCAGTTCCACGATGGTAGCGTGAGGAGGAAGCCTAACGAGCCATCAATGTACCTGATTTGATGAATGTTCAACCGTACTCCTGAAAGTTCTGTACCTTACGTGAGGCAAGGTTAACTGTAAGCGTAAAGAAGACGTTCTTATCACCGGCTCTCTTTCGATAGCTCCCAGTTACACCCATATCTCCATTAGCGTCAGGGGACATTCGATTTTCAATCGCAAAATAATCTAGAGCCGTTCCGCACTTAGCCGCGAGGTAGTCTTTGACTACCTGATCCAATCCGCTCGAATCCATACCTGTTGTAGGGAGTGTCCACGCTGATAATGATAGCGGCAACTTCGATTCAACTCTTACGAGCCAAGAACTGGGAGGAACGTCACAATTCGCACTCGACGTTGTTCCGACAACGTTAAGAGATGATCATTCTCTTCTATTTCAACTGGAGAATTTGAAATGGGAAAGGCCAAGCAGGTAAAGAAAAAGAAGAAAGAGAAATAGGCTTCTGCTAATTTCTTACATTACTTTCTAGCTTCGTTAGATCATGCGATTAATTCATAGTAGTGTCGTTTTCCCTTTGAATCTTCTTCATAATCGTACTTCTTCCTCGTTCGACGATCAATGTACAGACCTGAACCCAGGTGTTCTATTTGGATGCCGCTGATCCGTGCTGTTTGAAAGTTAAGAATGTCGACGTAGTTTCTGCCTTCTATTGGTTTCCAATCGACGATCGGCTGCGGTTCACTCATCTTCAGTATCTTCACGAAAGCTTGAGGAGAACGATTCTCAGTGTGCCCGCTCGGACATGCGAAGTTCTTTGAACTCATGAAATCATTGAATTTTTCGTATGTTCCAGTGAATTCAAAGTTAGCGCCGCATTTTTGGCAGCTGCAGAGAAAAGTCCGATCTGACATATGTCCTAATACTCAGCCCGGCTTATAGGCGTCCCTATGATTTGCGTTGGCGGATAAGATCTGCGCGCAAATTGCCAGGTTTTTTCACACTTCATGAGTCGTGTCACGATGAGTGGCTCCTTTGGAGTTCGGAGACAGCAAGGGCTAACGCTCCCAGAACAGGTTCGGTCTTCATAATCATGACTTCAGCCCGTGGGCATTCCTTCCTTACTCTAGCCTGAAAAGGTTCAAGCAGATATCTTCCAGCCTTGAAGGTTCCACCGACAAGAGCGATCGAAAAGGCGTCATGTGCTATTCTCAACCTCTTCGCGACGACGCACGTCAACTCTGCTAGAGTCACCCCGGCACTGCTCAAGATTTCTCTGCAGACTTCGTCGTTTGGTGCTAATTTCGATACTAAGGGAGTTAATCCCGCGTAGGTGTCTATTCCGAATTCATCGGAGTAGATCAGGGGGGACGCGTTTTCAAGCATTTTCACTCGAAATCTTCGCTTTAGGGCGGACGCCAGTTTTGTTTTTGGGGCGCGTTCGTCTAGTGTTCTGAAGGCGCTCTTGAGGGCTTTTGTTCCAATGTCATAGGCGCTACCCTCATCATCGATGAGGTATCCCCAGCCTCCAGCGCGTACGTATTTTCTAGCTTTGTTGATGCCTGCAGCCATGCACCCAGTTCCAGAAATGACGACGATACCTGGCTTGCCGTGGGTGGCAGCGTGCAAGGCAGCCACAGAATCATGAACTACAAGGGTCATGCGAGCGATCTTTGTGGCTTGAACGAAATGGCGTGCGGTCGCCAGGTCCTTTGGAGAGTTCACGGCTGCCAGGGCAACTACGGCGATATCCGGGTAGCTTTCTTGAATTCTCGCTCGTCTCCGAGCCTCAGTGACAGCCCTCTTGATTGCTTTGCTCGCAGCGCTGGTTCCGATGTTATGGTAGTTTGAGGAGCCAGATTCACCGCGCCCCAGGATCTTACCGCTCTCAGTCCCAATCAACGCAACGGTCTTAGTTGCCCCTCCATCGACCCCAATAACGTACCTTCGAGTCCTCAAGCCTATCGATATCGTAATGACAACCTGCAGCTTGATATAACGCACTGATCGACATTCTGAAAGCGTGGGTTACTCATGTCCAGGGAAACGAAAACAATCGAGCAAACAGAACTCATCCCAGCAAAACCTGTCGATGTCTATGAGGCGCTCATGGACGCAAAGCGACACACTGAGTTTACTGGTTCAAAGGCCACCTCCNNAATTCACGGCTTGGGACGGGTACATTTCTGGGAAGAATCTCAGGCTTGAGAATGGAAAGAGAATAGTCCAAGAATGGAAGACGACTGAATGGCCCGCTGACTATCCTCCATCGATTGTGGAATTCACGTTTAGGCAAACTAAGATTGGCACCGAGCTAACTATGGTTCATCAAAACGTGCCAGCCGAACAGGCTAATTCATATCGACAGGGATGGATTGACTTCTACTGGAACCCCCTGAAGAAGTATTTCGAGAAGAAAACTCACTAGGAGAGAAAACATATGACTGATACCAAATCTGGTCCACAGCTCGTGGAGAAAGCGTTCGCTTACTTGACCAATCTTAGCAAAGAGTGCCGAAAGGCTCTCACCGACAAGTTTGGTCAGACATACAAGGGAGTTGCATTCGACTCTCTCGAACCCGCTATCCGAAAAGAGATCGAGTTTTGGTTCGCGGCGCGAGACAAGAACATTTCAATCAAGCATGAGAAGAGCAGCACGGGTAAACTGGGCGAAATAATGCTGACCTATGCTGGGGCGAATAAGGATGTCCACTTTAAGCTCCACGTTGACGGTCTCTTTACTGTAACTGGGGCCTCATCGAGCTCGCCCTCATACGTGAAGAGCGTCAACGTTACGGTTGACAAGAGAGACTTCACACGTTAGTTGCTGCAAAGTCGAACTCGAGTGGTGCTGCTGGAGAGTCCTTCAATGGACGATAGCGCCACGAATCGCTATTATGTATCCTTACTGGCGGAGAGCCACTCAACATATATCGCTTATTCAACCTATGCTTCGTAGCAGTGTGGTGCTATGCCTCAAAAATTAAGCAGAACAGATTTCAGAATCCGACAACGGCAGAAGAAGAAACACCGCCTACGAAAGCGCACAAAGTCGAGCCGAAAAACAAATTTGACCTAGTGCGTTTCCTTCTCTTTTTCTGACAACCTTACCTGCTCAGAAATCTATGGCAGGCACAAATGTATTTTTTTTCATCAGGATAGCACTATCGATAATGCGTCTTGCCCTGTTCATCGGTATAGCTCTCGCATAGTGTCTTTGTAGGCACTTACGTGTGAGAATCACCATTTCCCTTTCTCACTCTCGGCGCTTTCCGGCATCTATTGCCTCTTCGATCGCTTTCTCGAGACAAAGACTTGACCTAGTGAGCTTTCTTTCCCGCCTAGGTTTGGCTTGCCTTGGAATTTGGAATGTAATGCATAAACCTAGGATCCGGATAATCATCACTGGCCGCTCAAAGGAGACGTTTTGATTTGGTTGGTTCAAAGAGCGCTCGAAAGAGAGTTAGGAATGCTCGGACCGCTGGAATCAAGGCGAAGACAGGATTGAAGGTTCCTCGCATAACCTACGCGACTCTCAAGATAACGCCGGAGGATGATGAAGCATACGATAAGGCTGTTGGACTTGTTCGAAACAAGCTTGGCTCTCGGTTTACGATGTACATCAACGGTGAACCCTGGACCTCCACTGGGGAGGAGGTGGCGCACAGTAGCCCTATCGATACAAGGATCGTAGTCAGCTATTTTCCGAAAGGCACACGTGCCGACGTGAAGTCTGCGGTCTCGGCTGCGCGTGATGCCTTGCCCAAATGGACCCTGTTGTCCTACAAGGATCGCATGATCATTCTCCGCAAAGCTGCCGACCGGATTATAGAGCGACGTTACGAATTATCCGCCTGGATGGCGTTTGAAGTCGGCAA
>PMBQ01000449.1:0-575 GCA_003152955.1 Candidatus Bathyarchaeota archaeon | reverse complement strand
GTGATCGCGCCGTGGAACTTTCCACTCGCGCTAAGTACAGGCATGGCGGCGGGTGCGCTAGTGGCAGGGAACACAGTCGTTTTCAAACCCTCAAGCGAGTCCCCTGTCCTCGGCCATGAGCTATCTCGCTCTCTACTTGATGCAGGTATCCCTCGGGGAGTTTTCAACTTCGTCACGGGACCAGGAGCAACGGTAGGTGCTGAGTTACGGGAGAATGCGGGCATAGATGGGATGGTCTTCACCGGTTCGAAAGAAGTCGGCATGAACGTTTACCACAGTTTCGCAAGGAACTGTCCTAAACCTGTGATCACAGAGATGGGAGGCAAGAACCCGGCAATCGTAACAGCCTCCGCCGACCTCGACCAAGCTGCCGAGGGAGTAATAAGAGCAGCCTTCGGATTCGGAGGTCAGAAGTGCAGCGCCTGTTCCAGAGTTTACGTAGATCAAAACGTGAAGGGAGATTTTCTGAAACTGTTGAAAGGATACACGGAGAAGCTCGTGAAGATAGGCGATCCAACGCGCAAGGAAACATTCCTCGGATCAGTGATCAACAAAACTGCCGTAGAAACTTACTC
>PMBQ01000181.1 GCA_003152955.1 Candidatus Bathyarchaeota archaeon | reverse complement strand
GTCGATTTCATGCCTGCTAAGCAGAGATCAGCAACCTCCCTGATCAGTGCCGAGGTTGCTTTCTCGTTTTTCTCGTAGTTTCTTCCTATCTCTTCAACATCTTTCTCAGGGTCGGCTTGTCCATGAACGGCGCTGGCTACCTGATGGAACAGTTCCTTGTCTGAGCTTTCCAATTCCGCGGCTATTCCGACCCATTCATCGAGGTTCCGTTGTAGCTTGTCTCTTTCTTCGGAATTCTCAGCATCAACACCCAGCACTTTCAGTTTGGTGTTAGTGATTTCTAATTGCATGGCGCAGTTTGTGCACGCGTATAGGCGTCCAAACCAGTGGTCAACCTTTCCTTTTGGTTTCGGCTTGTTGAGCAGCTTGTAGCCGTACGCGAGAATAGACACTTGTCGGCCTACGTCATCTACGTAGAACCGTCTGTTGACGAGGTGCCCCCTGGCTTTGAGGATGCGTGCTAGGGCATCGCCGAGAATAGAGTTGCGCGCGTGCCCCATAGTCAAGGGTCCGCTGGGGTTAGCGCTCGTATGCTCAACCGAAATTCTCGCGGGTGTGGAGGTCTTGATGACTCCATAATTCTCATTCTGTTTCGACACGGCGTCGAGTATCACGGTTCCAGCGGTCGTGTAGTTCAATCTAAAGTTCAGATACCCTGAAACCTCTTCGACAGCGGCGACGAGGGTTCTGTCCGTCAAGTTCATTGCTTTGTTTATTTTTTCAGCGATTTCGTGCGGGGCCCCATCGTATTTTTTTGCTATTTCGTGTGGCACTGAGCTGGATAGCTCGCCAAATTCGAAATTCGAGGGAACCGTAAGACGAGGTATGTTGTCAGCCCATTCTGGAAAGGTGTTCTTCAGTGCTTGCGCCAGGGCCTCCTCGCATTGTTCTCTAAATTGCTGAAGAACCCAACTCATTGTGATCAGTTGTCCGCCTTACTGTAAATGGGATTAATGTGCTAGCTGGATGGGATTCTTATAACTGGTTGGAAACGAGCAGTCTCACGGGAAACGCTGTGATAGGAAGTGCGCACATGAAGCGACTCTTTCTCGCGGATCTAATTGTCTTAATGTTTTGCCCTGAAGTGAGACCTTCAGCATCGCCACATGCGTTAGATTCGCGTTGTCGATAAATATACATGGACTATGGCCTTCTGGTTAGTCGGGGCGGGTAGCCTAGCCTGGATAGGGCACAGGCCTCCGGAGCCTGAGGTCGGGGGTTCGAATCCCTCCCCGCCCGCCAAGACTATGATTCCAAGCTAAGGGCGGGTGCGGCTACGGCGAGAACATGGTGTTTCGAATGCTGAAAGTCACCCTTTCTTACATGACACACCGATTCAGATCGTTTGAACGCACAACATGGATCGGNNTCAGATGCCAACGAAACTATGTCGTCCAAGGCTTTGGGGAGAAGTTTTAGTCCTCGTAAACCTAATAGCGCGGCAAACCGAGCCTGTGTTTTTGAAGGTATGGAAACTGACTGAAGAAAATGACCTAACGTGGGTAATAGGCGGTCCGCAAGGAGGCGGAATCAATTCCGTCGCCGAGACTTTCGCCAAAGCCTGCGCGCGCGGCGGTCTTCATGTTTTTGCCAATATCGAATACCACTCAAACATCAAGGGGGAACACAGCTACTATCGCGTTCGAGCGTCTGATAGACCTGTTCAATCGCATGTGGACTGGATCGATGTGCTGATAGCGCTGGATAAGGAAACACTCCTGGGCGACTTGCACAAGGAGTACCCTACACACAATGGGCATAGAAACGAAGTGAGCCCTGGTGGAGCGATCATCTATGACTCAGCGTTGAAACTGAAGCCTGAGGACATTGGACGCCCTGATGTGAGCCTCTACCCGGTGCCATACATGGACGTTCTAGTAGGAGCGCTGAAGGAAACTGGTCACGACAAGGAACTGAGCAGATACCAAGTTATGGCCAACACGATTGCATTCGGCGCGTCAGTAGCACTCATCGACTACGACTTCGACGTTGTAGCGGATGCGATCAAAGAAGGTTTCACGGGAAGGAAGGCAGCCTTGGGTGACCTCAACGTAAAGGCAGCACGCCACGGCTACGACTACATCAGAAAAACATTCCAAAACGATTTCCCATATAGGCTTCACACAGTGCCATCGAAAGAAAAGCGGATGCTCATCAGGGGGATTCAAGCAGTGGGGACAGCGAAATTCAAGGCCGGATGCGCGATCCAGACATACTATCCAATCACTCCCGCCACTGATGAAAGTGAATTCTTGGAGAATCACCAGAAGGACTTCAACATAGTTGTTGTTCAGACCGAAGATGAAATCTCAGCAGTCCTAATGGCAACTGGCGCCGCACACGCAGGAGTTCGCTCCTCAACCTCTACCTCAGGGCCAGGATTCAGTCTAATGGCCGAAGGTCTTGGTTGGGGCGGACTCACGGAAGCCCCCGGCCCCGTGGTCATCCTTTACCAACGAACCGGACCGTCAACTGGCCTCCCAACTCGCACCGAGCAAGGGGATCTGCAGTTTGTGCTTCACGCTGGACACGGCGAGTTCCCCAGAATCGCTTTGGCCCCTGGGGATGTCGTAGAGAGCTTCTACGATACGTTCGATGCTTTCAACTACGCAGAGCGATTTCAAATGCCGGTCATTGTGATAGCCGACAAGTTCTTGGCTTCAAGTTATCAAACCGTCCCAGTTTTTGATACGAGCGGGCTGCAAATCGATCGAGGACAGATACTAACTGAAGCAGATCTAATGACCAAACCTTCGTACAAGCGATACGAGTTTACTTCACTAGGTATCTCCCCACGAGTTATTCCAGGAACGAAGGGAGGCATCTTTCACACAACGGGCGACGAACATGATGAATTCGGTCACATTACCGAAAACTCAGAGAATAGGGTCAAGATGATGCAGAAGCGCATGCACAAGATTGAGCTGGCTGCAGAATCAATTCCAGACAGTAAGAAGATCAACTTCTTCGGCCCGGAAAAAGCAGACGTAACTCTCGTGGGATGGGGATCGACGAAGGGTGCAATCCTCGACGGGATGCAAGATCTGGAGGCGGATGGGGTCAGATGCAATTTTCTCCAAGTAAGATACATGAGCCCATTCCCAACTCAGCTGGTAACGGCACGCCTCTCGACCTCGAAGGTAAAAGTCCTGATCGAGAACAACTATACAGGCCAGCTTGGCGCACTTGTTCGTGAGCACACAGGAATCGCGATGGACCGCAAGGTACTGAAGTACAACGGCCGCTCGTTTTNNTCACAGAATGAAGTGTATGAAGGAGTCAAAGAAGCGATTAAGAACGATGCCAAAGAGGTTGTGATGGCACATGCTTGAGCTGAAAAACTACAGAACGAAAGTGCACAACGACTGGTGCCCTGGATGTGGAGACTTCGGCATACTCAACGCGGTGCAAATGGCACTTTTCGAACTTAAACTGGAACCTCACCAAGTGGCTATTTGTTCTGGGATTGGCTGCTCCGGAAAAACGCCCCACTTCGTCGAAACGTACGGCTTCCACACTCTCCACGGACGGGTGCTTCCGATCGCCACTGGAATAAAGCTCGCGAACACGGCGCTCACCGTTGTAGCGGTGGGAGGCGACGGTGATGGATATGGCATCGGTGCGGGCCATTTCGTCAATACTGGACGATGCAATCTAGACTTCACTTACGTGGTGCACAACAATGGTGTATACGGGCTCACAAAAGGTCAGGCTTCACCCACACTGCCCAAAGGTCTGAGAACGAAGTCGATGGCATCTCCCGCAATAATTGAGGGGATAAACCCATTGGCCATGGCAAT
>PMBQ01000417.1 GCA_003152955.1 Candidatus Bathyarchaeota archaeon | reverse complement strand
CGTCGAGTCATCATCGTATAGACGACGATTTGTGGAAATGAGAGAATGAAAGCGATGATGGATCCATAGACTAGGTTAGCGCCCGAAATCGATGGCAACAGAACCATCGTGAATCCTACTGTCGCCAACGCTGCCCCGGCAGACATTTTGCTGATGTTGAGAGTTATTGCATCGAGGAAGGAGACGTTCTTTACGAGGCCGGTTGCTTCTCTTACGAAAACGGGAGCTTTTGCCATTTGATCGGCTTCCCTAGTGGATGAAGCGCGAGCTGTGTGTATATTAAACTATTCAAGAAATGGTTCCAGTTGAAACACCGCTCATGTTTTCAAAGCGAGAAAGTAAATTCCGATAGGCAATCTTCGGAAGCACAATTCAGGAATAGAATTGCTTCACTCAGTGTTCTTGGCGAGATGCCCGTTCACAACTTCCTTGTCTTCTTCTGGCAGNNTGCTCGAATCTTCCACGCCATTGTTTTTGGAGCGGCTTCGATCATGTTGAGCAGTTCTTGAAGACGGGCGCTTACAATTTCTTGGTCTTGCGGGTCCAATTGGTACTGAGTAAGGGCTAGCATGGTGTTGGAGATGCTGATTGTGAAGGTCTTGTAGATGCCCCAGTTTTCAGCACACAGCTGGCTTAAGTAGCGACCGTTGATGGTTTCGGGTGTATCGGAATCGCCCAATTCGTGATCGTGAATTAGAGCAATTAGGTCCTTGTACTCTCGCTCGGTCATGTGAACCACTTGGAGTTTCGTGGCTAGAAGGTCAGATAACGAAATCGTATTCTTATCCAGCAAGAGGCGTTTTCTGAAATCAAAGTGGTGGCACATTTCAAATACGTCTAGGAAAACATCGACGCGCCTCTGATTGTTGAGATCGTTGAAGATGAGTCGTCTGTCGCCTTGGAGTGCGTTGAAAATCTCTCGCGGCGCGTATCCCAATTCAGAGAAGAGCGCCTTGATATCTTTCGATTGTTTTCGTAGACCCATCACATCAATATCGGCATATTCTCGTTCCAGAATCCTGTGCGAGGCGCTTGGGGAGTGAACTCTCACAGCCAATCCACCTAGTAGTCTCAACACTACCTTCCGATCTTCTGCTGCACGGAGAATTCGCTGGCTCTCTTGCACTATATCGGTGATCGGCAAATGTAACAACCACTCATCTTGCGCCTGATTGTTCTGGAACAGGAGGAGGCGCCATTTCTGTTTTCAGCTAGCCTTGGGTGAGCAAGTAGCTTTTTACGCCTTTTTCTTCAATATTGAGCAAGGCGCCGAGGAGGATTCCGTCAGCGTACGTGCTTCCGGGATTCACGCACAACGTTCTTCCTATAGTGGTGAAGCCTCTTGACTCATGTATATGCCCGTGCAACCCCAATAGTGGTTTGTGCTTCTCAATGACTTGTCTGACCGCCCTACTGCCGACATGAATCATGTTGATTACTCCGCCTTTAGTCACGGGCTTCAAGCTTCCGTCAACTTCAGGAGCGAGATCCAAGGGAGTGTCGTGTGGAGGACAGTGGAGATTGAAAATGCAATTGTCCATGCGCTCCACTTTAGCCGCTAAACCTTCGAAAGTCTCGGCCAAACGTTCCTCAGTGGTCTCACGGGGGCTGTGCCACGGCGTGTAGTTCGTCCACGCGCTTGTAATCATCTCATGATCATCGTCAACCAAAACGACTTTGCCCTCAGGGTAGAGAATGGCAGTTGACGACTTCAATACGCTATCTATGTCGAATCGGTCATCGTTTCCCGGACTTATGTAACATTTCACGCCTGTCCCCTTTAGCCGCTGTTCCGCGATTGAAACCCATCTTCCAACGTTTTCCACCATGACCTTCGAAAATAGTTCATCCCGCAAACCCTTCTCGTTCTCCAGTTTTTCAACTTCGGAGGGTATGGTTCGGTAGGGGTAGAAGCCGCTAGATCGAATCTTTTTCTCCAACACTTCGCTTTCTGGCCTAGTCTTCATTACCTTCTGGTCGCCCTGAAACTGGGCGAGAAATGTTCCATCCGATTGTTCGACGATGGGGACGATCATCTTTCCAGTAATGTCGCCACCCAAGATCAGCACGTCCGCTCGATAGAATTTCGCGGCATTGAGAAATTTCATGAAGCATGTTTCTGAACCATGAACGTCGGACGTGAAGAAGACGCGAGTCAAATCAAGTCCCCTGCCCAGGAACTCCGTACAAGTGCAGCTTTATTTTGCTGGCTATTTGAGCATGACCATCTTAAAGCAAGTGAAAGGTTTTGGGTTCAATTCTGATTTCAAATGGAACGATCATCACGGTTGACAAAGACAGACGGGTTCTGAGAAATGGTTCCGTTCTAGTTCAGGATGACCGCATCACGTACATTGGGAATCCGTCTGATGCCAAGAAGATCGCTCAAGCCGAATTCGAAATTGATGCGGGGGGAACGCTCGTCCTGCCGGGCTTGGTTGATACTCATATTCATCTCGCTCAAGCTTTGATTCGAGGATGCGCGGACGACACCTCACTTATCGATTGGCTCCAAAAGTTTGTATGGCCGCTACAAGGCAACTTCGAAGCTGAGGACGGTAGAGTAAGCGCCGAACTCTGCATGCTTGAAATGATCAAGTCTGGGACGACGACTTTTCTCGAGAGCTTACTGCACTCCAGATACGGTTTCGATGGCATAGCCGAAAGCGTCGAAGGGTCTGGGATGCGCGGCATTCTTTCGAAAACTGTAATGGGCTTGCCTGGCTATGGAACCGAACAAAGCATCATGCATCCTGGCATGGTCGAGGATGCCGAGACCTGCCTTCGAGAAGTTGAAGACAACTTTGAGCGCTGGAACGGCGCCGCCAATGGAAGGATTCGAGTCTGGTACGGAGCTCGATCCCTCGGAGGCTGCACGCGCGAATTATACGAGCGGATAGCTAGCGGAGCTCGAAGACTTAGTACAGGAGTCACGATACACCTCAGCGAGGTCCAGGAGGACGTTCGCTACGCTCAGAAAGAATTCGGAAAAACACCTGCAGAGTTCATGGATCAGGTTGGTCTAGTTGGGCCGAACGTTGTTTTCGCGCACGGAGTCTGGCTCACCGAAATGGAATGGGGAATCCTTGCCAGCAAATGTGCAAGCGTCGCGCACTGCCCATCATCCAACTCTAAACTTGCCTCCGGCATCGCGAAGGTACCGGAGATGATGCGGGCTGGAGTCAATGTATCGTTGGGTTGTGATGGCGGTCCGAGCAACAATTGTTACGATATGATACGGGAAATGAAAATGGCTGCGCTCCTGCAGAACGCGAGAGTGTTCGATCCGCAAGTTGTGAACGCCGAAACTGCAATTGAGATGGCCACGATCAACGGTGCAAGGGCTTTAGGGCTTCAGAAGGAGATCGGCTCAATTGAGGTTGGAAAGAAGGCGGATGTTATCTTGGTGGGGCTGAAGAAGCCACACCTGATTCCAGCTTTCAATCCAGTCTCAAATCTGGTTTACGCAGCTGGAGGATCTGACGTTGACACGGTGATTATTGATGGAAAGATTGTGATGCAAGACCGGGTGGTCAAAACACTCGATGAGAGCGGGATAATGCGGGAGGCCAGCGAGCGGGGCAAGAAGCTGCTTGAGAGGGCTGGAACTGGCGTTGCATCGAAATGGCCGGTTATTTGACTTGATTCTAGCCGCAACCTTCAAGATTGCATGCGTAGTGATTTGAAGGGTCATCTTACTTGAGCATTAGATGGGCAAAATCAGGATCAGTAGCTAGTGGAGTTTTCGAAACCATAGGCCGTACACCGCTTGTGAGGCTCGGGAATATTCCTCACTCTGAGGGAATCAAAGCTAAGATTCTTGTGAAGCTTGAGTACACGAATCCCACCGGCAGTCTGAAGGACCGTGTCTATCGCGAAATGGTAACGAGAGCGATTGAGCGCGGGGAATTGAAGCCTGGCATGGAGATTCTTGAGGCTTCCACGGGGAACGCGGGGATCGCTTGCTCTTTCGTTGGAACCACGCTGGGCTACCGGGTTACTATCGTTATGCCCGCAGGAATGAGCCAGGAACGAATGAAAATAATTCGCGCATACGGAGCTGACATAATCACGACGCCCGGCAGCGAGAGTGATGTAGACCTTTGTCTCAAGAAAATTGAGGAGCTGAAGAAAACAGATCCTGAACGATATTGGGAGCCAGGCCAGTTCAGTAACAAGGACAATGTGTCGGCTCATTACAAGACGACGGGGCCGGAAATCTGGGCTCAGAGTGGGGGGCGAGTTGATTGCTTCTTGGCTTCGCAGGGTACCGGCGGGACATTGACCGGAGTTGGGCGATTCTTGAAAAAGAAGAATCCTAGAGTCGCCTTGTTTGCTGTTGAACCTTCCGAGGCACCAATCCTAGCGCGCCGTAAGTGGGGAACACACAAGATCGAAGGTATCGGAGACGGTTTCGTTCCGAGAAACCTAGACCTCGCACACCTCACGGGAATAATCACCACAAGTTCCAGTGAATCGATTCAGATGGCTAGGAGACTTGCTAAGGAAGAGGGAATCTTCTGTGGGATCTCATCAGGATGTAATGTCATTGCAGCAATCAAAGTCGCCAAGAAACATCCGGAGTACAAGACAATTGTAACTATGATAAATGACACCGGGCAACGCTATTTCTCGACGGAACTTTGCGGTGAAGAGAAGCATGTCGAGGTGCCGGAGAGAGAACACCCTCTCGACCAGTACACGGTAGAGCAATTAGACAAATACCAATCGCACTGGGAAATCATTGAATGAGCGACGGAGTCTCGTATTGCTAGGAGCTTGAGTTGCACAGACTCCATCGGATGGGGCGAAGTTGAGTCAGAAGTTCTTTGTGAAAGAGATGAAATGTGCTCGTTGCGGAAAGCGTTACGCTCCGAGTTCAGGCGCCATTCGATGTGCCAACCGCGACGACGGACGACTCGATATTAGCTACGATTACGACGCGCTCCGCGAGGCCTTAAGCCCGGAAGAGCTCTCTAAGAGGCAGAGCGGGGTTTGGAAATATCGAGAACTGCTCCCCGTCGATGATCCGAAACATATCGTCAGCCTTGGTGAGGGTGGTGTGCCGCTCATACATGCTCGAAGGCTGGGGGAGAAACTTGGCTTAGAACAGCTACTAGTTCTAGATGATACGAGAAA
>PMBQ01000344.1:255-9211 GCA_003152955.1 Candidatus Bathyarchaeota archaeon | reverse complement strand
TTGGCCAAGGCATCCGGGCTGCATTTTACAGGCATCTATAGCATCCTGAATAAGAAGGAATCCCAAAGAACACGACCTGTCCGTCGTTCGACTATAATTGCACTCGGAAAAGGCGCAGGCTTTGATGTGAAGATTGACAGTGNNCGGAGCACACTGGTACATTCAGGCAGGAGGAAATTCGCGCAGGAGGAAAAGGAGAGGATCGTCGCCGTGTTTAAGGCGTTGGTGATGTAAATCATGATGAAAAGGACTCAGTTAACGAAAGTAGTTCGGGAAATAGCGAAGGAGGTAGTGATGGTGATGCGTTGAAATCGGGCGGCTTGCCGTGCAATTTCCGACCATCAACCACATTATGACGGTTGGAGGCGAGTTGCTGCCATTAGCAATGCAACATTCACCAAGAGATGAGAAAAGACAAATCGGGGACAATGCAATGAAGCGAAAGTACACTCCCATTAGGCACCACACGAGGAAGGGCTCAACTCTAAAACCTCCCTTAGTAACAATGAATTTCCAACCGATTGACTGGCAGCGAGACCTGTTGCCCGAACATTTATGGATCGAGCTACTATCTGCTGAATACAGGGACAGGGATTGGCAGCGGATCTACGACGACTTCATGAACCGGTTGGATGCTGAACTACCTGACAGCAAAACTTGCTTGTATGGCTTCATAACTGACTTTGGGGTTGTTCCCAAGCAAGCCCGCGAGTCCTTCCTGGGCAAGCACAAGGATTTCATTTATCATGCATTCTTCAAGGTGATTGGGAAAGTTTTGACGTTGTACCCCGACAGTCCTGCCAATTGGCTACTATTGGAGGAATGGAAGCGCGCTGAACCAGTAAATTTCGAGGTAGAATTGAACAGACTGGAGAAATCCGTGGTCAGACTTTTGCCAGGGAAAGACTTGCATGCCGGTCATATTCGTGCTCTTCCATTAAATCGCGCCTTCAAACATAATAAGATATACTACAATAGTGATATGACAATTGTAGACCTCCTCCCCAAGTATCCCGGTAAATGCACTGAGGAAGAACAATACCTGGTTCAGCAGCATGCCAGAATAGAGATGAATCTCATGATAAAGTTGGAGGAGCGGTTTGCCCTAAATACTTGGCCCAAATACTTTTGGAGACACAATTATGACCTCGTTCCCTGCATTCCCGAGGAACACAGTCTTGACATTGGAGGGAAAGTCTCCGAAGAACAGATGAAAGAGACATACCACCGCATCCGTTCAAATTGTGATGCAATCACGGACTACCTCGGCAAATTGGGAATGCAATACAAATATGATCTTTACGACTCGACGAAAGATGAGATTCTTCTTGGCCTCTTCTCAAGGCTCTCTAGGCTTTACATTCTGTTTCTTTCAAATTCCACTCTTTGGGCAGGGGATATTTCAGGGATATTCCTCCGCTGTATGGCGGAAACAGCCATAGTGTTTGCTTACTTCGCCAGAGAAGGTGAAGAGAAGGAGTTTTTGGATTTTCGAAAATATGGGGAAGGTAAACAGAAGCTCCTCATGCTTCATCTACAGGACACCTATCATGAGCAGAAGGCGTATGATGGTCAGACCGTCGATGATCTTGCAGATGAACTTGGTGGGGGTATGAATCCCGAGCTCATAGAGATAGAGCTTTCGGATTGGACCAAGAAGAGTTCTCGAGAGTTAGCCATGGCGAGTGGCTTTGAGGATGTATATCGGCTGATATTCGATCCTGCGAGCTCCGATGTACACGGAACATGGACAAGTCTTCGGAAGGCGAACCTGGTCTATTGCAGAGTTGCTCTCCACGGATTTCACAAAATGCCTAGCCTTGTCGAACCGCCATTACTGTTGCTGCCCGCAAGAATGACACAAACCATTCTGAGTCGGTGCCTTGATGTGGGTATACACAATCTTAACTTCCCCAAATTGGCGACTGGTTTGCTGACTCTTGATTCTGGAGAACGACCTACTGTTCAACAATAGGTCCTAAATAACTCATCGCTTTCGATGTGCAAGAAGACTGGCACTAGACTGTACCGTAACCTGAATAACTGGATATGGTGGTTCCGCAAATTGCGACCAGGGCACCAGTAATGCTTGCACGACCGGATTCACCCATCACTGGAGAACCAATACTAATTGCTGCTGTCTACCTATTTCACTTCTATTAGGGGCAATTCCCCGCTGATCAGCTCGACAGTCGAATGCAAAGTTTCCGGTGCCAGTCTTGCATAATGTGTTTGCGTTAGCACTGTTGAGGAATGTCCCAAGAGCTTGCTGACAGCGTACAGCGATACTCCACCTGAAACCAACCAAGAAGCAAAACTAGACCGTAAATTGTGCCAGTGGAGTTTCTTATCGTATAGCCCGGCCTTCCTCACATACCACCGAAATAGCCCCGACATCCAGTTTCCCTCGATCTTACGTTCGTTCAAGGTGAACACATAAGGACACTTTGAGTACTCTTGCTGACGGCGTATTACTTCGAGCGCGACTGAAGAAAGTGGCACCACACGCGTCTTGTTTCCCTTCACGCGAAAGCCGGAGCTGCTTTGGATCGTAATCACTCGCCGTGCAAGATCGACATCGGCCCATCGAAGATTAATGAACTCACCGCGCCTGATTCCTGTCGAAATCGAGAAGATGATTGCATGGCGAAGCCATTCCTCTTCGACTAGCCGCAGAAGCTTGTCAAACTCTTCCTTGGTAAAGTACCTCGGTGGGACTTCCGCAACACGGATTTTTTTTGACTTGGCAAACGGTGACTTCTCGATATACTCCCATTCCACAGCTTTGTTCATGAGCGCTTTAAGCGATCGCTGTTCGATCTGGACTGAGATGGGAGAAACCTTGGCCGAACGTTTCATGGCAAAATCATCCCAAGTCTTACCTGTTACTTCTTTCAGCTCTTTCGTTCCCACCAGCTCAGCGAGATGTCCTGCGACTCTGCAATAGATTTCATATGTCTTTTTGTGGAAGCTCGCCTTGGCGTAGGTTAAAAACTCCGCAAGGTAGCTGTTCACATCTCTGCCGACAAGAATCGGTGATGTCCCTTTCTTCGCAGGAGAGAGGTCCATCCAGCGCATGACTTTCAGCGCGGCGTCTTTGTCCGTGCAGGTTGTGGATTTCCAGTGGCGTTTGCCCTCTATATTATAGACGGCGTACCAGATGCCATTACGTCTCTTGATGAGGAAAAACGGAAGGGGTGACATGGCATGCGCCTCCTCATTTGTTTGAGCATGAGTGATGCTCTTTCAAAGAGGTTGTGTCATGCCAGTAGGCAGGCAGTTAGCAGGCAGCGGGAAAATGGGGAATGTGATTCGAAAATGGGTGTCGGAGTGTTTACAAGGCAGGCGTTCAAACCACTGATGCGAGAATCCTTGGGTTTTGGGGGGGACAAGTCTGACCGCCTTTTGCCTACTGGTTGACCAGACGCTTCAGACCAAGTCAATAGATTCCCATGCCCCTGCTGGTATACCTGGATGCTCCGTGGGTCTTTGGTGTGTGGCTTACTTGACCTCGATCCCGAATAGAAGAATCAGGATGAATCCCATCGTCATGCGCCCCAGCTATTTCCTTGTACTGACAGGTTTTCCTTCCTTGAACTGAACATAGAATATCTTGTGACAGGAAGGGCACGTATAGCTATACTGCCCATTCGTGGTCGAAGATTGAAACGTGTTGAGTACCTTACAGTGCGGGCAATGGACGCTGAACAAAGTTGACATGTTCTAACTCCTCAGCAATTCGAGATTTGGGTCAGTTCGCGAAGGATGTCGATCATTCCCCCCGTATCCAATCCGCAATAAGTTAGCAGGTCCTGCCTAACTCGATGTCTTTCTTCTGGTGCGACCTGTCCAAAATTAACCCGGAGAAACTCCAAACTGGCAGTTCCCCCATCATGAACGGTCAACTCAGAGTACTTTCTGCCCGTAAGAGCTGGAAGCACGCTTTTCATCGAGGCGGAACCGTCCTGATCAGGATGGTAGTATGCAAATCCTCGGAATGGGACGATAAGATCAGCGATACGAGGTCTCAATTTCTCGAACCAGTTTGCGTTGTCGGGGAAGTCTGTGCTCATTTCATGTAATCGCGATATTTCGAAAGAGGAATTGAATGTTAAGATTGTACCTTTTGAGCCCAAGAGTGTTTTTAGATTGCGTAATATGTCTGGCCGAGGATCGATTTGACCGTCAGCAAGATAAGAATGGTGTAAGGGCTCATCGTCCAGAGAGGTTAGAATATGCAGTGAATACTGGAATGGGATTTGTTGATAGGGCCGGGCATTATCAATAAGAGGGATTGCTGTAGCAAAGGTCTCAAAATCCAGGAAGTAGATCGGGTATTTCAGTGAAGACAAGAATTTGCGGATCTCGTTTCTATTGACGTGAGGCTTCCTTGTGCGAACGGCCAATACCTGGATCTTCTGAGTATTTGTCAACCGAAAATCATCGGGTATGTCAACCAGTTGAAGAACTCCGTTCGCTATGAGGTCGAACTGCTTTTTGCCACCCCTATATAGCTCTGTGACACTGTGTTTCGGAAGAAATCCCCAGCACAGGTCCATAAGTGGGCAGGAGTAGGGATCACTGCAGTGCGGACCGATAGCAACCTCAGGTGGGATAGCTCGCTTGATAACCTCAGCCATTTCCCGGAGGTTCGGGGCAATCTCATCCAGAATACTGGTGACTTCTCTTGTAATTTCCGTCTTTACAAAGAGATTTCGGGGATCAACCTCTCCCCGCCTCACATACCCCCTGTTAAGGTGCATCAGGAAGCACTTACGGATACCTATGCCGGCTCCGTCGTATACGAACTTCTGGAGGGCGACATCGTGATAATGATACTCCTTCACTTCATTAGAACTCTTCACTTCAATCAGATCCCATATGCCTCCTGGTGCAGGCTCAAGAATGTCCGCGCGGGCATAAGCGCCTCCATATTGAAATGCAGCTTCAAACATCGGTTTTCGCAGGAGAGCAGCGCCCTTGGAAGCAGGAAGGACTTCATCGAAGTTCACAATGTCCTTTGCCACTTCGATTCCATCAGGAAAGAGCTTCTTGGCATACTCGCCAACCAGCTGGCCTTGTTCGAATTTGGCCATGGTAGCAGCATCATTTTCTGGAACATCCTCTTTCTGGTTGTAGACATACCACAGAAGCTTGTGGCACTGGAGGCCATTCATGAACTTTGATTTTGAAATCGTTGGCATTTGATGTCTTGTCCTTTTCTACGGAATCGTTCGCGTCACTAATCCGAGGCTGCGCGTCATGAGGAAACCACCAAAGGTATCCCAGAACTCCCACATTTCAGACGACGAGCCAAGGGTGTCTTCCTCATAGATCTTCATAAGGTGAGCAAATCCTCTCTCTCGGGCTTCCTCGGATTCCACCATCTTCATTTTAGTCTCAAGGAACCTTTCCTGTGCCCAGATTAGGTCTAGTATCTTACATAGACCTAGTGTTCCCTCTGTTTTCTCGACGAGAGTTGCCCGACCGAGGGCAATGAAAAGAGCTCTTTTCACTGGCTCCTGCAGGAATGAGAAGATTTGCCAGGCAGAGGGACTCTCCCCTCCGATCAGTTGTGGTTGTGAGACAAAGACAAATCTCTTCGAGAGGTCAACCCGAATTATCTCATCATCGGGAATGTGGAAGTAGATTCCCTTATCGTCGATAAAGCCGGACGAGTTGCCTCCTTTTCCTATGGAACGGATTGTGGAGACAATCTCCTCCACTGAAAAGGTTGAGTCTACCTCAGTGTGAAGATAAGGAGGGACTTCCGCTCCTCCAAAGTACACCTCAGGGACAAGATCTTTCATCTCTTCATATAACATCGGGAACAAGGTACAATCCTCCATTTTTCTAGTCAATACAGCATCGGACGACGCTGCATGTGGTATCACCTGGTGATACTTCGATTCAGTTGTTCGTCGACATTTCCCCTACTTTCGCCCTTTTTCAATCGCATCTGCGATCCTCTTGACCTGAGCAACCTGCTCATGAAGGAGTTCGTTCTGCCCTTTCAGAAGCTTGTTCTGTTGCCGGAGGTATTCGAGGAGGTTTCGTTCGTATTGCTCTCCCGCTGAAGCCCCAACGAAGTACGAAGCCCCAAGGAGAATCGCTACAGCAAGATTAATCAGACCGAGTCGTTTCATTTCACTGCACCTGTAGATTGTCATCAACGAGTCGAATCGTTCCAAGCCTAATATACGATTGAAACCGATAGGCGTGGTATCACTATATGATATTACTCGTTGAATCCGTTGTAGGTCGTGCTTATCTTGTGCTGTTTCTATAAGGGATTCGCCATGAATGAGATCAGCGCGAAATTCAAACGACAGATTGAGATCTTGGGAATCGCCATCAACAACACTGAATCACTCGGGACAAATGAATTGGCTGAGATGTACGGGGTCGAACGCCTGACCATTAAGCGGGACTTACAAGAGCTGCGACGCTATGGGATTGACATTCACTCAGAAGGGAAAAAGGGAACGCGACTGGCAAGGAAAGTCCCAGAGGCGAGGCTTCGTGGGATTATCGGCTCCTATCTTTCCTTGACTCAGATCGGCACTCTTATCGACAAAGCCGGTACACTACTTACAAAGAAGTGCGAAGAAAATGCACTTCACAACATTGTGAGGATACAACACTGCATCGAGCAGGGCAAGATGGTTGGGATTGATTACCATTCGGAGCATCGGAAAGAACCAATGCATTTTGCCGTTGGGCCTTTGCATTTCTTCCAAGCGGATGCCTTGTGGAGGTTGCTCGCCATCCATGAAGGAATATTGAAGCAGTTCCTGCTCACCAAAATAGTGAACGCCAACCCACAGGGGTGTCTTTTCACACGACCGTCAGAGGCTGACGTCGAAGCTGTCGTTTGTCACTCATGGGGAAGCTGGATCGGAACAGGTAGGTTTCGGGTTCGTTTGAAGTTGTCAAAGGAATTGAGCAGAAAACTAGACTCGCGGCGACTTATAATGGCCGATAAGACCACAATGAGGGAGGACGGTTCCGTGATAGTTGAAATGACTGTCAACTCAGTTGAAGAAATGGCTCGATGGATAGTGGGACAAGGCAAGGGCGTCACTGTCGAAGCCCCAACGCAACTCAGGAGGCTAGCTATCAGTCTTGCCCGGGACACTCTGAGAAATTACCAAAAGCAGCAGTAACGGCAGCTTGCTCCTTTGCATTACGCACCGGCTATGCGCGCCTTGGAGCATCATACTCCCTTAATGAATCCATCAAGCCGATGCAATCAATGGGGAGGACATGAGTAGTATCTTATCTCCGGCCTATGTGCCTCTTTCCGAAAATGTTTGCGCATAGCCAATATGCCAACCAAGTCTTTCTCTACTGAAGACATCCAGCGCGTGTTGCCTCGCTAGCATTCCTGACAGGAAAAGCGGTATCCTCCTCCCTCCAAGTGCTAACATGTATGTGCCACAGTCCTTTCGGAATTCCAGATTCAACTTCTTCTGCTTCACATAGCTCCTTAGCACCTTCGAGGCAATTGCGCTGATAACCACAATTGTTGACGGCTCCAAAAGTGTGAAGGCGTCGAGTGCGATATCAAGCTGTACTTTAGCGAACTCCGACATATTGAAGACCTCGCTTGGATCCTCATCGTTGCCGGCACCCTGAATTTTCAGGAGTTTTATCACCTCCTTCTGACTGGTCTCTCTGACCGCAAATAGATCGATGTGCTCCCAGCGCGGCAGGCCAGAAGCTTCGGTAACTTCGCTCAAGACCTTGAAATACCGGTCTCTTAGTATCTCGTCTTTGCTCAAACTGAGCTGACACCGCTTTTCCGCCTCCTGGAAGGTTTTTTGCTGGTTGAGCTCCCCGTCCCAAGCGTAGAAGTCTTCTTCTGTCATGTCCTTATCAAGTCCCGTTTGAATCTTTGATCTTGTCGCTTGGGGACTGCGAAAGGACGGGTTGCACCCAACAAAAAGCAGAGCGCCTCGGCTCATCTTGGGTGGATACTGCACAGGATAACGACCTGTGACAAGTTCACCTTTTCCTGCAAACTCACTCCACAATGCGATATATCGATTGTTGATTTTTTGCAGGTCGACCTCAATGTCCGCACTTGATTCTAGAGATGATGACATTTTGCCCTCCTCGGTGAGCGACTGAGACCAATTCGAGGCAAATTAAGCATTTCCTCTCAATAATGTCAAACACTCACGGGCGCAGGCCTAGGCCTACTTCGCTTCAATCTCCGAAAGATCCCCCTTAATCAGTTCAACTGCGGAATGCAATGTTTCCGGTACGAGGCGTGCATAATGCCGCTGAGTGAGTGTTGTTGTGGAATGTCCCAAGAGATTGCTTACTGCAAAAAGCGATACCCCGCTTGACACCAACCATGAAGCAAAACTAGCGCGCAAGTTGTGCCAGTGAAGCTTCTTCTCGTACAGCCCTGCCTTCTTCACATATCGTCTGAATAGTCCCGACATCCAGTTGCCGTCGAGCTTCCGCCAGTTCTTGTGGAAGACGTACGGGCACATCGGATGGGCTGATTGCCGCTGCAGGACGTCAAGTGCAAGAGAAGAAAGCGGCACAACGCGAGCCTTATTGCCTTTGACGCGGAATGTGCTCGAACTCTGGATCATGATCACACGGCGAACCAGGTCGACCTCCGTCCAGCGGAGATTCACCAGCTCACCCTGTCGAATTCCTGTCGCAATAGAAAAAAGCGCTGCATCTTTGAGCCACGGTTCCTTGATCAACCCAATAAGCCGATCGAATTCTCCCCGGGTAAAGTATTTCGGTGGAATCTCAACGACGCGGATCTTCTTCACTTTGGCAAATGGTGAGGCCGGAAGATAATCCCATTCGACCGCCTTGTTCATCATGGTCTTGAGCGTTCGCTGCTCAATATTAATCGTTGCTGCTGACACATGGGGCGCCCTCCGGACCGCGTAATCATCCCAGCACTTGGCATTCAGAGCCTTGAGAT
>PMBQ01000344.1:0-176 GCA_003152955.1 Candidatus Bathyarchaeota archaeon | reverse complement strand
GATTTCCAGGCGCGGCGACCCTCTATAGTAGTGACGATGTACCAGATGCCGTTGGACCTTTCGAAGAGAGTTGGCCAGTTCTCGCGACTTGAGAACTCCGAATCCTCCCCCACCTTAGCCTAATGGCTACTCGTAGTATAGAGTCCCCCACCACATATCTCCCCCCCCCCAGAAAA
>PMBQ01000015.1 GCA_003152955.1 Candidatus Bathyarchaeota archaeon | reverse complement strand
CACATCTGCCGCAACATCAAAGAGTTACGACGACAGATCGCGGCAATTCTGACCAGCCTGCTTTTCCCCGTGGCAACTTTGGTGGCAACTTTTGTCTGCGTTTTGCTTCCTACCCATTGATTCGGGCGATCTCGTCCCAGCGCCTTTGGTCGCCATTGCGGGTCCCGGATCGCGGTTTTTACGCCCGCAGGGAGGGGAAGGCAACCGTTACGGCGACCGGGGGAATCATCACGCGGGTCCCGTGATTTGTCCGGCGAAATCGGAGTGGAGGTCACGGTCATTTTCCAATCAAGTGGAAGTCCGGCGGGGGTCCTCCCGTTACAATCGAATGGAAGATGGTCGCCCGTGACGCCCGCGAAGAAAGTGAAAGAAGTTGTCTCGTCACGTAGCCCGGCGTATAGAGGCGACAAACAATCGGCAATCGGTATAGACTGTGCTCGGCATACTGCAAATGATGGATGTATGGGATACCCCGCCATGAATTTCGACTCTCTCTGCGACTTCATCAAGACCCGGATGCGGATGTGGGCACGATGCCGGACCAGATAGGAAGGCAGGATCGAATGACGACGAAGATCGGTGTAAAGACAATGACGATCCAAGTGATCGTCGTACTCCTATTCCCAGTGATCGTCAGCACCTCTGTCGCTGGCCTTCATCGTTTCACCTCAGCATCTTCCCTTTGGGCAAATTACACCTATTGGGACGTCACTTACTCGGAGAACCTGATTCGTGACGCAAAACAGGGCGAAGTCTATGCCCAGTTCTGGCTGGGCGTCTGCTATAAGAATGGGAAAGGAGTAGAGAAAAATGTTCAGGAGGCTCTAAAGTGGATTGCGAAATCTGCTGAAGACGGCTGCCCCTATGCTCAGGAATATTTGGGGAGATGCTACGAGGAAGGTGACGGAGTCCCAAAAGACGACAAACTAGCGGGGCAATGGTTCCGGAAAGCCGCTGAACAAGGGGATGCAGGGGGACAATACCACTTCGCCATGTTTGAATGGGAACATGGCAAACTTGTGGACGCCTATAAGTGGTACAATCTGGCCGCCGCACATGAAGACTTCGAGCAAACTGCGGATGCGGCGAGAGGACGGAACAGCATTGCCGCCAACCTTTCACCTGAGCAGATAGCTGAAGCCCAACGATTATCAGCAGAGTTCGTTCCTTCTGCCGAAGGCAAGCATCAGGGCAGGTCATGGGGGAGTTCTGATAATGGCGAGATGTCTTCAGGGCAGGACATAACCGCCAGCGGATCAGTCGAACACATCATGAACCTAAGCGGTTATCTGATGGGAAGAATAGTTGCCATTTTGGTCGGTTCGTTGCTGATTGCCTTCGTATTTCAGGGAGCAACACGATTGGTCTGCAAGTTCGTCCCAACTTACGGAATAGCCTATATTGCGGCATTCACTTCAACGGGTGTCAGCATCCTAATATGTGGGTTCATCAAACTTGCTCTTGCAGCCGCTGGAGAACGTGTTAACGGAACAACCATCATACTCGCTTTGATTGTGTCCTTCTTTGCGTCGTCAACTTTGCTCACCTTAATAATCAAACGCCCCGACAAACAGTCCATCGGATTTGGGAATGCTTGCCTCGTGAGCACCATCCAATGCCTAGTTGGTATCGTCATTTGTTGTCTTGTAGCGGTGATAGTAGTCCTAGCCAAGAGATAGCCCTACAGGTTTGGCTGGAGCATTAGCCGTCTTGTTGGCTCAGTCACATGAACCGAAAAGCACAATTCAATCGAATCCTGATAATTCAGTCGCTTGAGGTAGGGTTAACCGGCAAACGACTGTATGAGGATCTCAACACGCTGACCCTATGTAAGGACCACGTTGTCCGGGTTGAACTGTGCGACGTTGCTTCGAAGCAGGACCTGCTTTCACTATTGGATTCAATCCCAACCCGAATGGCGGCGGAAGACATATTACCCATACTCCATTTTGAGGTACATGGCTCATCTAAACGGGATGGTATTGTTCTCTCGTCAGGCGATCTCGTTTCGTGGGCAGATCTCAGAGCACCTATGACAGCCATCAACATCGCCAGTCAGTTCAACCTGATAGTATGCTTTGCCGCCTGTCATGGGGCGGGATTTGTTAGTACATTGACGCCGAAAGCGAGATCTCCTTGCTGGGCAATGCTGGGACCGAAAGAAGAGGTAGACGATGGAGTAATGTTGGTGGACTTCACCGAAATGTACAAATGTATTCTCGATGGGGGGACGGGTGATGAAGCTGTCGATATATTGAATCGCTCACTGCCCGTCGGCCAAGCACCATATATGTTCACCACCGCCGAGGTCTTCTTTGAGTGGTCATGGAACGTATATTGCGAAAAGCGATGCACGTATGAAGGCAGGAAAGATCTGACAAAAGAGGTGATCAAGGAGTTGCGGCGTAACAATCGCAGTGACCGAATCCCCCAACGCAATGACTTGATGAAGCAGTTTAGCGAAAGAGTATTACCCGAAGTCAAGAATAGGAGTTTGGAACTGTTTTTTATGGCTGACTTGTTTCCGGCGAATAGCGAAAGGTTCTCTCTGGACAAAAACCGGCTTCTCTGTGCGGCAGAGCGATGATTGCCGCTAGCTGAAAAGCAGAACAAGCGTAGGTACTATGACCAACATC
>PMBQ01000394.1 GCA_003152955.1 Candidatus Bathyarchaeota archaeon | reverse complement strand
TTCAGGTTCCAGACAAGAACCAGATTGGCTGAAAGCATTCCGAATCAGGTCGCTTAGACTTTTTCGGGAGCTGCCGGCTGAGCTCTCGAGCTTGTACACCAAGTATGTTGATCTTGCCGGGATCGACATTGAATCTACAACATTGGGCGTGCCTGAGCCGACACAAGGGGAAATCGATGAACTTGTCAGCAAACTCAAATCTGACAGAGCGATTACGCTTTACCAGATCAATTCGAAAATCATTGAACCTGAGCTTCCCGATTCTTTAAGGAAAGAAGGAATCGCCTTCACAGATATTGGGACAGCCATCAGTCGCGATCCAGATTTCTTCAGACGTGACTTTCTTAAGAAAGCGATACTTCCAGAGAATGACAAGTTTGCTGCTCTGAACAACGCTCTCTTCACAACTGGATTCTTCATACATGTTCCTAAGGGAATTGAGATAACTACGCCACTTAGGATTGTTACTATTGTTGACCTTCACCGGAGCGGCTTCTTTACTCAAAACTTGGTGATGGCAGAGGCTAGAAGCAAATTCACCGTCCTTGAGGAGCTATACTCCACGAAGCTGGGTGACCAATCAGGGAACTCAACGTTTAGCGGGTTATCTGAGGTCCATCTTCACGAGGGTGCAGAGGTGACCTATGCTAGTGTTAACAATCTAAGCTCAAATGTTAACGTTTTCTCAAATAAGAAATCTATTGGAGAACGAGACAGCAAGATAGTGTGGTCCTCAGGGTTACTCGGAGGCGCCTTCACGCGCTCGCGATTGGAGAGTCTAATGGAGGGGGAAGGCGCATCCTCGGAAAATGTTGAAGTCGTATTCGGAACTGGAACACAGCGTTTCGATGCCGTGTCGAATATTACACAAATCGGCCAAAATACCAGCGGCCACGCCGTCTCTAAGGGTGTGGTCAAAGACAAAGCCAGGTTGGTCTTCAAAGGCATGATTCGCATTGAAAAAGAGGCTAAGAACTCACGTGCCTATCTGGCAGAGCACGGCATGATCCTCAGCAAAGACGCACGAGCAGACGCCATCCCAGGACTGGAGATTGAAACAAATGAGGTCAAAGCAACACACTCCGCCTCGGTAGCCCAGATCAACGATGAAGAGCTATTCTACATAATGTCTAGAGGGCTCAGTGCAGACGACTCCAGAAAGCTGATCATAATCGGATTCTTTGAGCCGCTCGTGGAACGGATCCCAGTTCCCGAGATTGCGAGAAGAATTAGAAGAATCATCGACCTCAAATGGTCCGGCATCTACGATTTCGAATCATACCTCAAAACGCAACCGTTCGAAGATGAATACTTCGAGGAAGAAGCACACAGACCGCGCGACCTGTTTGAAGGACACTACAAATACCGTTAATGGCATGGTATTTGCTCAGCATTCTTATATCGGGCGAAATACGAAACCATTGGATGTGAAAATCGTTGGCGCTAATGGGATATGAATGGCTAGTTGTCGTAGCAGTCCTGGTAATCATCTTCCTTTGGGGACCACAGAAACTGCCGGAACTCGCTCGATCCATAGGCATAGCCAAAAAAGAATTCGAGAAAGCAGGCAAAGAAGCTTCAGCAAGCGTTTCAGAGGCAACCACACCCGCAGCACAACCTGCAGCGGATCCGCTACTTGTCGCCGCGAAAGAACTCGGAATCAGTACAGAGGGCAAGACGAAGCAAGAAATTGCAACGGCGATCGCTGAGAAAGCATCCACGAAGTAAGTCAACCGAGATATTTCGCACTAATCAACAGTATCCCGCATCTCGAACAATTCGGTTCTTCAGCATCTATTTTGAGCCTTTAACTTAGTTTCCGCAGGACTGCGTATTGATACATTTCAGAGGAAAGCCAAAGCGCACATTCCTTGCCAGAGTCGCTTAACATCTTCGGCACTTCTTACGCTAGAAAGCTGCCGCATCATGTATCTGGGCCTTAGGTAGTACCTCTTGTGAGCTTTGACCAACCAATCTCGATATTGTTCTTCGGTTATTCCATTAGGCGTGTACATTATGTTTCCTTTCATGTCAAGTTGACTCTCCCACTTGGTAAAATCCCACTTGTATCCCTGTTCCGAAAGCATGCGGTAGAGCGCTGAACCAGGGTAGGGAGTGAACTTGTTGAAGTGAGCGAAGCCCATGTTCAGCTTCATGGCTTCTCGAAGATCGGTCTCCATGGTATCCAGAGTATCGAAAGGTGATCCGACAATGAAGTTCCCCCTGACGTTGATTCCCACTTCATTACAGAGCTTGACGGCCTCGACATTCTGCTCGACAGTTGTGAATTTCATGAGTTGCGTGAGCACATTTTGATCCATCGATTCAAATCCGAAGAGGATTTCCCAACACCCAGCATCTTTCATCGCCTTCAATATTTCTCGATTCACAGTATTTGCTCTCGCCAAACAACACCAAGGAACATCGATCTTTCGTTTCTTGAATTCTTCACAGATCCTGAGGACACGCCTCTTGTCTAGGGTAAATGTGTCATCAAAGAACTTCAAATCCCGCGCGCCGTAGACATTGATGAGCTCTTCAATTTCTGCAAAGATGTTCTCGACACTTCTGAATCTCACTTGGAAACCGAAAACTCCCTGGTCACAGAAAAGACAACGAGCTCCGGCACAGCCTCGAGTCGTTAGAAGATGTGCATTCGGGAGCCTCCTGTAAGAAGTTGGAGCTGGGTGGTACATGCTGAGTGGGGGAAGGAGATGCCTTGCCGGCAGTGGGAGTTCATCCAAATCTTTTATGAATGGTCTGCGCTCGGTCGCTCGAAATTCTCCATTTCTTTTGAAGACGATACCTGAAATTTGCTCCAGATCATTAAGCCCATTTTTCTCTAGGTGCTTCACAAGCTCAAGAGTCGTGCATTCTCCTTCTCCAATCACTCCAACATCAAAACAATCGTACGCCATCGTTTCCTTTGGTAGGGCGGAAACATGCGCCCCGCCCATTATTACAGTCGCGTTGGGCAAGTTCTGCCTAACTAGCTGGGCAGCTACTAGGCTTGAGCCGAAAGTTGGCGTGGTCGCCGATATTCCTACAATGTCTGGGCTAGAGTTTTTCAGTTTATTGATTAGTGTCTGATGATCGTCTCCGAGGCATTGACAATCCTCGATTTTCACATCGTACCCATCTCGTTCGAGGAGTGCTGCGATGTACCCTAAGCCGAGTGGCTGGACAATGTTCATGATGCCCTTCAAGCTCTTGGACTTGCCAACTAGGTCCTCCACGCCATAGGGGGGATTGACCAGAGTGATTTTCATCGCTTATGCTTCCGGGTCGATGCGAGAGTGATGATCATGGTTTCATTGTCACGTTAAGTACGTTTAACATGTAGATTTTGTATTAGCAGGTGGATAAGTAGTCAATCGGTTGATACATGTAGCTCGGGCAGAATTACTTGACCGCACACTGGAATGTTTTGAAATAGTACTCTGGATTTGAATGAATCAATATTGTCTTCTTAGCTTTTTTCCCCAACTCCAGAGCCTGGAACCTTGTCATATGCCCATATTTCGACGCGAGGTCTCCACGATCATCAGCATAAGTTGCTTCAAGGATTGCGACATCTGCTCCCTCGACATTGCGCTCGAGACTTGCGCAAGAAAGTGTGTCACCACTCACAACAACCCGAAATCCCTGCTTGTTCTGAATCGAGTATCCGAAAGCATTCGCACGACCATGTTCAACAGCGAAGGCCCTCACATCTAGCTCACCGATGGTAGTCCTTTCGTTCTCGCCCAGCTCGATCACTCGCACAGTGAACGGGAGAGGCTCGTACATGATCGGAGGTTCAAGAAGATGATTAACCACTCTGACAGGTCTGGGAACAACCAAGACGAATTCTTCCTGCCGACGCTGCAACCGACAGAAGTGTAATAGACCATATAGGCCCGAGAAGTGGTCGAAGTGTTCATGCGTGAGAAGTATTCCTTTGATTCTTCCGAAATCCACGTTCCTTGACACTAGATCTCTCACGGTGCCGTCCCCCACATCAATAATGACATGGTCATTGTTTTGGGTGAGCAGAATCTGCGTACCAACAGCTGAGACAGAATGAAGAACATCCACATCTATCATTTTACGCGCCCTTGAACTCGAATTGACTCTCGTTCATCGATGTAAGTTTACTCAAAAACAGACCGCTTAATTGCCTATCTTCGATTTTCAACAGGGATTTTCAGGACGCATCAACTCGGATTTCGAGCCAACGCAAGTCATCAGACCAGCCGAGCAAAATACCGACGCGCAAAACCATTGCACGAATACGTGTGAGAATTCGAGCCCATTCACGAACCCTGCGTTGAAATACCGCCATCTATGCTTTCCATGTTAGATAGGAAAAACGACTTATCATTAGCCTAGATCGCTTGAGGCGCAAGCTTCTGCCCCAATGGAGATGGGGGATTGATCTTGCTTGCGTAGGCTAGGAGCTCTTTGTACATGTCAATGAAGTTGAAGGAGAACGGACAGACTCCGGTGCAGAGACCGCACATTGTACAAGCAGTTATGTGCTCGGTTAGGGCTTTGACTTCGCTGGCTGGAAGGGATCGGTTTTCAAGCATCTTGAAGTATCTCCTAAGCTTGAGGACAGGCGCTTCAACCTTACCTCCACTCCTCAACTCATGATACGCACAGAACTCAACACACCTACCACAGCGCCCACAAGCATCACTAAACGTCAGGAACAATGCGTGTTTCTTATCGGGATCCGAGAGCCGCCAAACTACTGTTGCCAACCCATGTCTTATGGCTCCACCAAGAAACAGAGACGCAATCAGCCACGTGTAGATTATCGTAACGTGAATACTCGCAACCCACTGAAGCGAAGTGCTCATGAAGCCAACGATCGGCATCAGGCCGAAAACAGCGAGGGCCTGCAAGATTCCTGTCACGCCGATAATCAGAAGGAACGGAAAGTCTACGTAGAATGTCCTCCCGCAGGCCAGTCTGAAGCCAGCATTCCTAAGGTATCTTAGCACAAATCCCACCCCTCCAACTACCAGGAAGATCCCAGTTGCTCCATGAGACCACGATATCAGCCATCCGAGACCGTTGAATAGACTGGCGAACGTTGGAATAAGATTCGAGATCTCCATTATGGCACCTGTGATGATGCTTCCGTAGATTCCGATATGAAATATGTAGTCGGCCATGCCGACCGTGAAAGACCTCTTGAACAGGA
>PMBQ01000023.1 GCA_003152955.1 Candidatus Bathyarchaeota archaeon | reverse complement strand
CGACGCTACCTGAAGGGAGTTTCCGAACGGACGATTAACTGGTATCAGGACTGCTTCGCTGCCTGGCGCCTGCATAGCAATGGCGGCGACTTCAAAATGTTCACCATCAACCCGCGGGACAAAGGCACATCACCCATCTCCATCAACACCTACATTTGTGGCCTGAACGCCTATTTCAAGTGGGCAGGCATACCGACCATAATTGGCTATCTAAAAGAAGAACAGAACATCCTGGCGACGTTTAGTGCGGAGCAAATCCACCGACTTATACACTGGAAGCGCATCCGGCGTCACGAAACGCGGGCGCACGCCATTGCCCTTGTCGCCCTGGACACCGGCCTGCGGATAAGCGAGCTGCTGAGCTTGACGCGCCAAGATGTGAACTTGGACAACCTCGTCCTTCTGGTTCACGGAAAGGGCAACAAACAGCGACTCGTACCAGTGAGCATTCAACTGCGCAAGGTCTTGTACCGGCACCTTGCCAAGCACCAATACCCGCGCGTCTTTTGCACGCGAACCGGTACGCCCTATCGGTGCGACATTCGGAACGAGATCTTAAAGCCGTGTGCCGGAAGGCCGGCATCACGGGCGTTCGCACGTCTTGGCATGCGCTTCGTCATACGTTTTCGGCTAATTATCCCAGAGCTGGCGGGGACCTCTACTACCTCCAGCGGATCTTGNNTTGAACGTCCTTATTCCAATCGTTACGGGTGTCAGTGGTTTTTTTGGAGGAATATTGAGCGAACCGCTCAAACAGGTATCTACACAATGGCTAACCAAACGTAATCTAAGGCGATTCGTCTATGCCGAGTTAGCCAGTAATCTCGACAGCCTATTTGCGATGATAGAAGGTAAGTTGGACCATGAATTTAAGGTCTATAAAGACGTGTTAGATTTGAACCTTAGTTATNNGCCCCTAATCTTCCACCAACTAACAGAAGCGCTCACAATACGTAACATCTACTCTGGCTCAAGGAAGTTCTTGTCGGCTCCAAGCAATAGCAGGGAAATTCTCATTTCTATCGAGATGATCTTAAACAGGTGTTCTGACGAAATTCGAGAAGGTGTATTGAGCAGTAAACTGTTACAGCGTTTTGATAACGATACTTTGAACAAACATATTAAGATGATTCTTCAGGAACCACACAAGGCCAAACATCTAACAGTCCAAGTGTGATTGAACCTCTTCGATGGAGTGTGCCTCAAAGGCTAATCCCCCAGCCAGGTTAATGGTGTCAATAACCTGTTGCTGCTCTGCCGTGGGTTTACCGCCTGGCCGCTTCACCTCGATGGCCAGAAACCGGCCGGTCTTGGGAATACAGCCAATGATGTCGGAGACGCCGCGGGTGTGCGTGGGTATGTAGGACCCGTCGCGCTTCATTATGCCGGCGTTCTGGTGCTTGTAGCAGGGGATACCTTTCCAGCGCAGGTAGTCGAGGATTTGTTTTTGAATGTGTTGTTCGAGGATGGGTGTTTTTGATTTCGCACCGCTTCAGGCGCTTAATTATGATAAAATCGAAGGATGCAAAAATGGGAATACACCACACTGGTAGACTTGGGTCGGGACATGCATGTTGACTTTCCCTTAACCCAAGAGTGCAACAAGCTTGGAGAACAAGGCTGGGAACTGGTTTGCCTAATGCCGGGAACAGAGTCCAAACATCCGATGCTGATTTTCAAACGTCCTAAACGCTAACCTCTCCCGGCAGCGGAATCTGTAGCCCCAAGAACTCGTTGGCCCATAACCGGCACTTCTCGATGTAGTCGGTGAACTCTAGGGTGTCCAATCGGGTAGTGCTGGTCGGAATGCCGGCGGCGCCAATCAACCCGGCCGGATAGTGCCACTTCGGGCTAAACATCTACTTGAGCAGCTCTTGGCAAACGAATCTAATCTTAGGAAGATGGCGGTTTTGTTGAGGTTTCTGATTTCGGAGCGGAGTTGTCCACAGGAGTACCAAGTAATTTCCAGCGCTTCGCCATGTACCAGCTAGTAATGAGAAAATAAATGAATAACAGCCCAGATTGTTGAGCCTCGTGGGGAGTTTGACGAGTACCATAGATCCCAGCAAGGAGCGCTGGAGTCAGAAATATCAGGATATACGTAACGTAAAACATCACTGCCCCAAAGCGCTTACGGCGGAGAAGTCCAACGCAACACAGAATACAACCAATAGTCAATATCGCCGAAAGAACGGCGCCTGCAACTCTTCCATTTTGAATTGCGGTACCGAGCGATATGAGAAAAGAGAGCGACACCAAGCCGGTACTGATTGCAATATACGTCGCCCAGCGGTACGGCTTATTGCCAAGCGGCTTCGCCCGAACCGAGAACCAAACAATGCTCCCAAAGAGGGCAAGCGCCAGCAAACCAAAGATTATCTGAACCATCCCAGTTGTCACGAACGACCTCCTGAACGTGAAGAGCCATACAGTATACACGTTTTCAGCAACGGAGGCTGGCTGTATCGATGACTATATTAAAGTGAAAGCGACTTGCGCTCCGCGCGAGCGTTTAAATCCAGTCTGCATACTGCAGCTACCCCTTCCCTCTCTCCCTCTCCCTAAGCAAGGTGTGTGCGGATTCCGAGGGATGCCGATCAGCGTTCCGAACTGATGTCGATCACTGTTCCGAAGTGATGCCGATCAGCATTCCGAAGTGATGCCGATCAGTTTTACGGTTGTAGTTCG
>PMBQ01000261.1 GCA_003152955.1 Candidatus Bathyarchaeota archaeon | reverse complement strand
GCCAGTTCATAAAGCCGCGGATAAAGGGGATGTCGGACCTCTGGGAAGAGACCCACTGTGGGGAATCGTACACCAGGCGGGCAGAATCGGAGGCGGCGTTGAGCCAGCTGGCACGGACCTGCTCCATAGGAACAACAAATGAACGGGAACCAACGGCGATGCGCACGGAATCAATCTCCTGATCGAGGCTGCGGGGGAGCGAGAGGCGCAGGCTTTTTGCGAAAATGTCCTGAGCTATCCATCTTCCCTCAACGAGCGAGAGGGGCACGCGAAGAGACCTCCAGTCGAGCGCAGTAACTTCGATGGATCCGGCCGGTAGGCGCTTCAGAGGTACCAGTGTCAGTACCACCGGGAGTTTAATCTCAGCGTGCCTCCAGTCCCTCTGGAATTCCAGCATCAACAGGCCAACAAGAATCAAGGCAGAGATCGCCATCCAGCGAGACCGGGGGCTAAGAGGATTACGCATATGTGATCCCATGATATGAAGAGTCACCACACCACGTGCCACCCCTGTCTTAACACAAGACCAGGAGGATTCCCAGAATGCACAACGACAATCCTGCGATCTTTACAGTGGAGACCGCCTCGTTGAGGGATACCCTCAAAATTGCCGAGAGAATGGGGGTGGCCATGACGCTTGTTCCAGGGTGGACTCCGCGGACTTCCAAGCGTGAGAATATCTGATAGACTTCACAGGTCCATATCCCTTCGCAACAGGCCCGCGTCCACCCTGCAAGGTATTTGACTACTCCTTCCTAAAAGCAATGATATTTTCACTAGCAATGATCTGCAACAAATTGCTGTTATACGAAAATTCGAAAACCCTGTGGAGCTTTGGGGGCGATAATTTGCCGATCAGAAAAAAATTATCGACATATTTGCGTCTAGATTCAAGCCTCAGCCCTAGCTTCTCTGCCAACGCTGCTATTTCGTGAAATCTTGTACGGTTGATCTCGTACCCCAGATTTTTCCTTGTAGACAATTTCTTCCGCAATCGATTCACGAAGTTATACAACAACACAGATCCATGGCCAGCGTCAGTCATTTGAAGAAGCAGCAGTCCGGACGGATTGAGCAAACCCGCAAGCACTTCCATTGTCTGCTCGACCGAGGCGACGTGTGCAAGGACACCGAAGCAGAGTATGACATCATAGGTATCGGCAAGAGCTAAATCCAAGATATCCCCATGTATGTACTCAACGCGATTCAGGAACGCTGGAGGAGTTCTGTCGCGCGCTATGGCCAGCATCTTGTCCGAAAGATCGACGAGCGTAAGACGTTGCGCCTCACCTGCAAACTGTAACGAAATGCTGCCATCGCCGCACCCCACATCGAGTATTCTCTGACAGCCTCGGGGCCCGGCTAGCTGTCGGACTAACGACCCCGCGGCCGCACGCCTAATGGAGATTGTGGCAGATTCCCGCAGCCACACGGAGGTCTGGTCAAAGAATTCTGCAACTCTAATTGCATGGGTGCCCTGTTTCCGGAAGCCGCGACGAAGATCTTGAGTGCCGTCGATCATTCTTCTCCTCTCCTCTAGAGAGATACTGTGTGGAACGGCATAGTATCTAAGATGTCGAAGTGTTCCACCTGGGTCGCCATGCTCAAGGCAATCGCATTGATCAATGGTTTCCTGTCTGTGACAAAGTAGCTGCAACATGATTTCAGAAATCTGTTCGGTCCCAAACCTGCAGAGCGGAAGTTCGGCAAACATTGTACACCCAGCTCACTCACGGCTGAGAGAGATGTTCGCCGCAGTTGTCATTCGTTGATCCCAAGTCTGCAAATCTGGGGATAGTCAACCGTTCAAAGCCTAGACGACGCGACCGGCCTTGGTGAATGCTCGGTCGCGATCCGACCGGTGACGACGAGACTCTCACTTGATGATACCTTGAAAGAAATGCACGGTCTGGTCTGGCATGTGGTGTTCCAAAACGTATTGTCGCGTGTGAGCCTCATCTATGTCATACTTCTCCATGAGAAGCAGTTCTTTGAACAGAGGTAGGTTTCCATTACAGACATATCCCAGCCGATTCGACTTGATAACACCGCCGGGGTCAACAAACAACGAGATGACGGGAGTGCCCAAGGCCCATGCCTCCAAAAACGTATTTGGGAACCCTTCTTCGGCTGAGGTGTTTAGGAGTGCTTTTGCGTCCGCGATTTTTTGAAGCGTGGTGTGACGATCAAGAGCACCATGGAGGAGGACGTTCGGGTAGCGCCGTAAGTCTCTTTTCACCCGTTCACCTTCCTGATCTCGTACTTCCCCAACAAATTCGAACACCACATGCGGAAGTTCCTCTACCAATGGAAGCAATTCACGCAGGCCCTTAATTGCAGAAAGACCGCCTACAACAATGTTGTTCCTTCTCAGATTCCGACTCTTTACCTGCAGCACGTCATCACCGAGTATGTTGCTCAGCCTCTTGAGACATTTTCCTCTGGATCCAGCCAGATGTCGTTGTCGCTCGTGTTGGACAAGCAGAATATCGGAGCCTGCAAAAAGAATCGAGGACGCTATTTCGTTCGGAATGATCGTCGACAGCCATGTCCACACTGAAGCATTCTTCCGGTACATTATATTGTAGCGGTCACGGAACCGCATCAGGTCAGTGTCAGAGGCAACTGCAAGCACGAACTTGGTTCCCATACGTTTCGCCGCGAGCAGAGGAAATAGATGTAGGTATGAAAATCCCCTTACATAATAGACTTGTGCGTGAGTTGCTTTTAGGCAGCGCAGCAGATTAGGAATGCGATGTGAAAAAAGACGTATCCCCCGTATGCCCTGGTTCCACTTCGGGATTGCCTCGATAGCGAGATTCGTATCGTGACAATAGCTTTCGGTCACTTCGGTATCCATGATAGTCACACGGATCCCATGAGCGGCC
>PMBQ01000227.1 GCA_003152955.1 Candidatus Bathyarchaeota archaeon | reverse complement strand
TTTTAGGGTGGGGTGGTTACATCGTACCTGGGATCGAAAATAAGCTCAAACTCAAGAAGATTGGCATTAGTGTGCTATGCCTCTATCCCAGCGCTGTTTTCAGTATCTCCAAGTAGACTTCGACCGTCTTCCGGACGGATTCGATTTCCACGCATTCTTCAGATTCGTGAAGCTTGCCGCCGGTTGGGCTCATCGTGCGTCCTTCAATTCATGCGTGATGCTTCGGACCAGTAAGGTTGGGGCGAGAAGAATTGTCTCTAAGACAATGATTGCCGTCAGGTTTTCCACGATGTCGATGCTTCCATGAGTCAAAGTTCCCATCAGGGCTAGCGCAATTCCTAGGATCGATACGTAGAGTATTGTTCTTGCGGTGATCCTCCGCTTGAGCACGCGTTGGGTGATAAATGCGATCGGGGTGAGGTACACTAGTCCGAGGATTGTGCTGGCTGCGAGACCGGTCATGAGGATTGCTACTTCGGGGTTGAGAGAGCGCCCCAAATTGAAGATCGTGGAGCTAACGAATAGTGCTCCTAGCAGGGGGATTATCGCTGCTCGTACTCCAGCTCGCAGCTCAGAGTTTCCAGCCTCTACTCTAGCTATTGATGGTGCCCAGGAGTAGTACCATGCGTTGAAGGCGGAGAGGAAATGGTGCCGGCGGTTGGTTTGATCCACCTCGTTGTCTCTGAAGTTGCGCAGGAACTGAACCGGTGCCGCGACTTCACTCCCATAAGCGGCGGTGGCTATGATGCATTGTGGTGATTGGCCGGTGCTGTTGGTTAATTGCGCGTTGGTTTGTTGTAGTTCTATCTTCTCGATTACGGCAGTGCCTGCGCCCTGTGTTGCGTATACTTCCCCGTAGACCAGGACTTGCGTCGATTTCTCGTAGGATGCGTAGAAATCTAGAACCGTGTTTCCAATACTGATTGATGTGTGGTATCGGTAGACTGAGAAGCTGCCTAGAGAAGTCTTGACAAAGGTCTGATCATGTAGGTCCCATGGACGCGTGAGCTGAAAACTGTACCCTGGGACAATCTGAATCGCCTGCCCTGCAGCTCCAGCGAAGATCTGCAGATTCTGTTGGCCGCCATTCCTCAGGAAGAGTATGGTGTCCTGATTTGTTGGAAACTCGACGGAGGTGTTCACTTTCACCGGAAGTTGTCGGCCGCTTTGTGTAGCAGTCCCGTTCACCTTGATGTCCATCGTTGACGATGTGGGTGTCAGGTCATGAAATGTTAAAGTAATCAACCCGGACCCCGTTAGCCCCATTTCCTGCTGTAGAATCGATGTTGTCTCGGAAAAGTAGTCGAGCCTCATTCCTTCGAAGGGGATTTGATAATTAAGAGAAACATCGCCCGACAATGCAAAAGCATCGGTGGAAGTCCCTCTAGGGGATGCGGCGGATAGAATGCCGACACTGAAGATTGGAACGAATCCCAGCAGAATCAAGCCTAGAAGAAGGCTGATATGAAATCGCTTGTGCTGAGTCACGGATCGCTACTCCAATGGAACTTTGCGCTCTCGTAGGAGCCCCCACAATATCGAAGAACTACCTGACCAATGCTACTTTAGGCTCATCAATAAGACCGACAGAGAGGAACGCAGATAGGGGGAAAGCCTGCCTCAGTTTTTACCAGCTCCCAGGATCCCACGTTGCTCTGGACTCCGTCAACCCTCGCGGTCTGGGTTTCGACTTCTGGACAAACGTATTCGTGTTGGGTTGCATTCACTGTTGCGGTCATCTTGCCTATGCAATGATTTTCAATATTGAAATTAGGCATCAGTTCTTCTTCCGTTTCTAGACGCCGAGTCAAGTCGCTGACTATGATTCTGCTTAGGCGGTCTCCAACCCAGACCTCTGTCACGGTCTTCACATAACTCTCGATAGATCGTTTGCGACGACAATAAAGGGTTCGCACGACGTTGGGTTGACCGATTGGATAGTTCTGAAACTCCGTCATGTGCTCTTCCACGCGAAACGCATAACAATGGTATATTAATGTTTTGAAAACAGAACACAAATGTTCCTAAGCTTTGCCTAAGCTTTGCCACAGTTCGGGTCCCGCTGTCTGATCTGCGGACTCGAACCGTGCTCCACATTGGTCGCAGAACTTGTCATTCTTCGACACCTCTCGGTCACAGTTCGGGCAGGCTAGCCCTACATATGTTTGCTCGAGGATTGTTTGCCGTTCCTGCGTAACATATTCCCTCGTGGTAGTTTGTGCTGGGTAACCTTGGGGCTCGCGCCTTTCCGTGGCGTAGATCGGGATTCTCGTGTTGAGTGCTGCTCCCAAGCAGGCAACGACAAATGAAAGGATCCCAAAAATGAAGGTGAGGAGCGAAATCTGTAAGAACGTTCCAGAAGAGGCGGTTCTCCCAATTGACCCAGGATCCAATGCGTAGAAAGTAATCGCAAGGATACCTATCGTCAAATTCAACGTTCCTACTATCAGCTGCAAAACAAGTATGCCTGTACTGCCGAAGCGTGCCTGTTGACTAGGTGATAGGCCCAAGCTCTTCACAATGCATGAGAGCACATACTTTGCAAGGGTAAGAGCTATTCTGACAGGTATCTGTTATTACTGGCTCGACAAGAGCCGGTACAAGTCAATAGCGCTGACGAGTTAACAGCAGACGACGGTCCCTGTCAAATGCCGGTGTCATGCGCAAAGCCGACACTTGAAGACTGCTAGGGGGAAAATCGCCGGAGGCGGAATTTGAATCGTGCCGTTAGTCGGTAGAAAATGTGTGTGGTACGGCTGTTGCGGGCAACCAAATGTGAACCGCTAGTTCGTCGTCAAGAAAAGTGCGTGCGCACTTTTGATACCACACACACAAAGCCCATGTCTAGCCATGCACGTATACTCAACCAATCTTCCTGCTTCAAAATGGTGAATGCGGTGAATTCGTGTGAGTAGTAGAGGGGGGCTTCTACGCTCTTGGAAACAGCATGCCATAAACAGCATTGACAAATACTTGCAGAAGAGGTAACTTCGAATGGTAATTGTGATTTCTTGTTCGTCGTTACTGGATATGGGTTTTAATGAAGAATGAAGAGAAGCTTTTTGCAGCCATTTCGATTATTGCAGGACTTGTTACGTTAACGATCACGATCTGGGCGTTTACCAAGTATCCATTCGAACAAGCTCAAGGTGAAAGATTCGTAAAAGACGAGATTCAAGTTCTTCCCATCCTTGGCGGCATTTACTTCAAACCAATCACAATGATGATGGGTTCAATATTCGTTTGCTGGTTGTGTGCTTTAGAAGCCCTACGTGAAAAGATAGTGGGGTTACCTACCGCACTAAAACGTCTGACATTCATTTCGTTCTGTGTGGTTGCTCTTGTGTTCGGCTACGAGGTCATCTGGAATTTTCTGATGTGGACTAGTGCCCATATTATCAACCCAAATCTGCCGCTTGATTCACTCAATCAGCAACTGAACCCTACTATCGTGGAACCGAAGAACTTTGTCTACGTCACAAAAAAGTACAGTCTCGTTTTTGCCATCAGTCTTTATTCCATGTTCTTCTTCCATGAAAATACAAGAAAAGAGGTTGCTTGACAGTTGAAGCCAAATCGAGAACACAAAACGATAACGCTGGACCGGGTCTTATACCACGATCCATACTGTTGGTGGGTCTAGTGGTGCGCACACACACTAAACGCTGATATCTTCAATCATCCAGTCGCTCAACCCTAGACAGTCGTCGGGAAACCATATCGGCGTAGTCAGTTAGACCGTAATGCGGCACTGCGATGAGTTCCAATCCTAGTTGAGTGTGAAGTCGTTCCGCGATCCGCGTCTCTATCGCTCTACCACCTCTTCCGAACGTGTCCTCCAGAAAAGCATCAAATCTAGGCAGATGCTCAGGGATCTGATGTTGCGGTAGACCCTGTCTTTCCAGGCACGCATAAATTGCCTGTTTGGCACGCTCCCCTAGGAGCTCGCCCAGGACCTCCTCTATCGAGTCTGACAAGAGATCTGAAGATGAGTTCACTCGTTTTATCTCAGTCACCAAGATGCGCTATTTCGTAATCAAACTAGGTAGAAAGGGTGGAATCGTGATGCAAAAAGTGGAATTAGTAACCGATTCTGATTACGCACCATTAGGGCGCACACAAATCCAACGGCAGGACCGAACAATACCATGATACCGGATCGTTTAGCGTGCGTGGTTCTAGTGGTGCACACACACTTTTCCACGTGCTCCTCATATTCTTGTGGCTTGCTGCCGGTTGGGCTGAATTTGATTGTTGGGATTTTTCTCTTGCTTTTTGACTGCCCTGGCTGGTTGACGGATCGGTTGTTGCAATTGGGGAGATGAAGAGAGCGTTGTGTAGCGAAGTGTGAAACAGATTATGCCTCCGATGAGAACTAGGGTTGCACTTAGCTCAGCCAGTATCACTGTAGATGTTGCCGCGATGAAGTTTGCGACAAAACCCAGACTGAAGATTAGTAATAGTGCTCCGAAGATCAATCCCCTCATGCCCGCCTCCGATAGCATACGCTTAGTCGCTAGCGTGTAGCAGTGGAGTGCTCCTAGGGAGCAGATCAGGTCGATCGCTAAAATCACGAAAAACACTGTAATGAAAGTGACCGGAAGTTGAGCGCTGACCACAGGAATGGTCAGAAGGCTCATCACCAAACTGGCGACACCCCCGACTACAAAGAGTACCGCCGCGATATCCACAAAGCCAACTTGAAGCGCCGAATCTCGACTCATTCTCTAACCTCAAACCCCTCGCAGGGTCCGGAATGGTTAAGGTTGATTCCACCTGGTGGAAATCGCGCTGCTCCGGTGGAGTTCTCCCTCGAATGAGGGAATTTTGTCTTAGGAGAAAGAACAGAGAGTGAATGAGCGGAAACTTGCTCCATTCTTGGTGCTATGCCTCTTTCTCATCATAATGAGAACCGAGGCTAGCGCGAACCCTGTTATGATTGTTGATTGCCATGGAAATTCTGGGATATTTGTGTACGTAAGGGCGCTTGTGTACTCGGTGCTTTCAGCGGCGACCGAGTATCGAGTGACCAGCTTACTTCTGGTCGACTCTACAATGGTCAATGTGAATGGTTCGCTCGTACCTGGCGCGATCGTGGATGTTGTGGGGGTCGTGAACGTGACGAAAACGACTTTGCCGTCAGAACCATAGAAGGTTCCAGTTACGCTAGTGTTGTCGCTTGCAAAGTCTCCCCCGTTCGCCACCACGCCCTGAACCTGAAGCCACCCCACACTGTTCCTTGAGGAAGTAACGTCATCAATATCCAACGAGGTGGGTCTTTGTGGTCCAGATGAATAGGTCAAAGCTATTGAGTAGCTTCGAATCAATGCCGACTTAGCTGGGTCAGGTTCGATCACGTCGAAACCGATAGCGGCCTGGGGGGGAAGATGTTTGAGCCAAGGGCTCCCTTGCCTATTGTCCACGATCGCTCCGGTCTGATCCTTTAGCGTGACGGAGACCAGGATGGATTGTAACCACACATCGCCTGTATTCTTGACTTCTCCCACAACGTGATAGTGTTGGAAGGCATCGAGATAAGTGGAATCGTTTTGGATGACTGCGCTGGTTGCGGCCCCAACGGGGCTAGGAAAGGAGAGGAATAAAAAAACGATGAATAGAAGGAGCACTGATTTGGGCAAAGACGAACCCTCCCGGCCTCATGCTCTTGTGCCAGTAAGAAGTTTAGGTTGTAACTGGAGATCCCCATCGTGGCAGGTTCCACGCATGGAACAGATAGCGAGTGGAACGCCACAATGGGTTTGTTCTCGTGTGCGTCGGTGTGGGTGGGTCAGCCTATTATTCGGGTTATTTCCTTGATGATTTCGCCTTCGACGTGACGTGTCCAGAGCATTTCGGGCACGTCGACTGCAAGGAAGAGGACCGAGAGTAGTAGCGCTTCGGCAGCTGCCACCGCAAGGTTCTGTATCAACTTACCAATTCCAACATGCACCGTGAAGTCATTTGGTTGTCCTGAGAGCACGATTGTGAAACATCTGTCGGCGGCGATAATGTCGCGCAGTATTCCTGCCTTCGCCGCTTGAATCACTTGTCCCAACGGAGCCGTAGTCGACTGGACCTTGTATCCCTCAGCCTGCAGTTGCTGAACTATTTGTTGCGACAATTGGGCTAGATCTTTATTCTTTCCTTGAAACCGCAAAACTTTCTCTGAAACCATTAAGAATCACAATAATCACAACCATTAACCCAGCTAATAAACGATGGTCCCTCTTTAGCAAAGGTCACGATATGATAGTTATCGAGCTTTATCCCAATGCGGATTTCATTATTTCTACGTAGACCTCGGCCGCCTTCCGGACGGATTCGATTTCCACATATTCCTCATATTCGTGTAGCTTGCCTCCGGTTGGGCCGAATTCGATTGTTGGAATCTTTCCTTCGCTTACTAGTATGCATGAGTCGCAGGGGCCCTCGTGGTATGCGATTTCAGGTTTCCGTCCGAGAACTCGACTTGCAGCGTTCATAATCAATTCTACGTGAGGATTGTCGCGGGGTATTTCGAATGGTTCACAGAACGGTGTTTCACGATCAATAAACTTGGCTTCGGCATCGATCTCCAAATCGCGTATCAACGTTCTCAGATCGGCGAGAGCTTGCTTTGAGCTATAACCTGGTACTAGGCATCGGTCTATGACAATGCGGCAACGGTCAGGAACGAGCATAACCTCCTCCTGTCCGCCTTCAATTTTTAGTATGTTCAATGTGTTTTCTCCGAGCCTACGGTGTGTTGGGTTCGGGAGTTTTTGAAGGACATTTAGCAGATTGGCTGCCTTGTCGATAGCGTTTATGCCATGCTCAGGCCAATGCGAGTGTGCTGCTCGACCGTGCACTTCAACATCGAATACGGCTCTGCCCCTGTGTGCCGTTACGACTTGAAGATTAGTTGCCTCCGAAATCATCGCAAAATCCAGTCCGTTCGCCATGCCGTTTTGAACGAGGGCATATGTGCCTCGATCAATCGCTTCTTCATCAACCACAGCGGCGATGGTGAGTTGTCCACGTTTCGGGAGACCTTCACGTTTGCACATCACAGCCGCCCATAGTATGCACGCGAGTCCCGACTTCATGTCAATTGTACCGCGCCCATACATCCGTCCGTCTTCAATCTCTGCGCCGAATGGGTCGTGGATCCAACCTCTGCCCGCCGGAACAGTGTCCATGTGACCGTTGAACATGATTCGGGGTCCGGGCTCTTTTCCAGTTAATGTCGCGATCACGTTAGGCCGGTCCAGTTTCACTGGGGCGAGTTCCGCGGGTACACCATTTTTCCTAAGCCAATTCGAAATGAAGGAGGCTATTTGATACTCTTCGCCGCATACACTCGGAATTTTCACTAGCTCAGCCAAGAGCGAGACAACATCATCCCTCAAACATATCGCTCCTACAGATCGTTGAGCGGTGTTGAACTATGATATTCTCTTGACGCTCGTTTCGATTCGCTCGTCAGGTTCACTCACGAAATTCAGATGAAGGTGACTGCGCCCGATGTTTGTTCTTAGATCGTTGTTGACCGTTCATGTAGATGATCAGGAAGGTTGTGACAGCGAACAGGATCATGTAGGTTGGCAACGTTGATCCAAATTCTGGCACGGCAATTGAAAAGTCTGAATCCCAAGTCCCCGAGATAGGGTAAGGCTGGTTAGTTGGGATTTGGGGAACGGGTGAGTTCGTGAAAGTTAAGGTGCCAGTTATTGTCCCGGTCCCATGGGACCCGTTTAGTGAACCATTCCATTGGCCCTGACCTGCAAAGTCCCCGCTCAGGCCCATTGCGCTAACTTTCCCGACCATCCCCTGAATTGTTCCCGACAAAGCTGATCCACTCTTCACGCCATTCAATATGCCGTTAATAGTCACCCGGATTGGCCCGACGGAGGTCTGGATTTGATCATCAAGGACCATGGTCATTGAAACACTGTTGTTGGGCTGGATTACTGCATTCTGCAGCTCGCCGGGGATGGTTCCAGTCCAGATTCCCGCGAGTCCGAACTTAAGTTGAAAGGAACCTCCAGTGGCTGAGACAGGTGCGAACGCGGCTAGAGGCACAAGTAGCGAGAGAGTTGCGACAGCGATGATCATTTTGCTCGAAATGTGAATCGAGAAATTCATGATTGCAACCATCCCAGACTTTTACTTATTTAGTGTAGTGTGCTGCCGCCGTCTAGGACTATTGTCTGCCCGTTCACGAATGAAGAATCGTCCGAGCAGAGGAACGCGATGCTTTTCGCGATCTCTTCCGGAGTGCCGAAACGCTGTATCAAATTCTCCCCCCGCTCCTTCCGTGACTCTTCATCTGTCAATTCGCTTACCCATCTTGTCTCCACGTTCCCAAGCGCAACTGTGTTGACACGGATGTATGGGGCTAACTCGACCGCTAGGGCTTTCGTTAATCCGATCACGCCTGCTTTGGCGACGGTGAACGCGAACCCGCGATTGTGCCCACTGAGCGCGGGGGTTGAACTTACGTTCACGATGACTCCATGTTTACGTTCGAGCATGTGTGGTGCTACGGCTTGAGCGCATAGGAACGTTCCGAAGAGGTCGACGTTGATAGGTTTGTAGAAGTCTTCAGGTGTCAAGTCGAGAAACCGCTTGTTCCACTCACCCTTAGCTGGATAACCCGCCAAATTCACCAACACATCGATCCCCCCCAACTGGTCAATGGTATTCTGAACCATCGTTTGGACTTCTTCAGGCGCTTGCTTGAAGTTCGTAAAGTCAACGTGGGCTAGGAGGGCTTTGCGATCTAACGCTACGATCTTGTCCGCGGTCTGCTTGGCTTCGGATTGTCTCGTTCCATACTGCAAGACGACGTCCGCGCCTTCCTTCGCGAATACCATCGCTGTGGCCTTCCCTATTCCCCCACTCGATCCGGTCACGATTGCAACCTTCCCCGACAAACGCGGCATGCCACATCCACCTTCAGCTAATCGATCTTTGAACACGGGTCCGAACCTAAATGTTCTCGCTTCACCCAGAGCCGCATGGTAAATGGAGTAATGAGAATGGAATGGATGGTGAATTCGTCTAGGGTTTAGTTTCTTGAATCTCTGACCCTCAACCCTGAACGCGCATCATAGGTTAACGGTCATGTCGAGAAACGATCGCAGGTAACTTGAATGGACTGTCTTGGAAAGTACTGCTCGGGTAATGCGAAGTGTAGTGGGTGTTGGCTGCGGGACTGCTGCAGGTTCGACAGGAGCGAGAAAGTGCAACGGCCGCCTGGGTAGATCATGCGTGGGAAGTTGTCTGTCTCTATTTTGATTTAAAATAGCTCTCACAGTTGAAAGTTGAGTCCGGCGGGAGTTTGACGGAATCTCCGGAATCGGATTAGCGGAAGGCAGCGGGATTATTCAGTTCGTTCAGACTAAGATACAAATAGAGGCCCGTTCGTTGACTCTTCGGCCGATTTACGGTGTCTGAGAAATTCGATTTCGTTAAGGGAACCATCGACACGTACAGAGGTAAAGCGGACTACTACGATATTGGGAAGCTGAAAGAGTTAGGCTATGATGTTGACCGCCTTCCATATTCGATCAGAGTTCTCCTTGAGAATTCTCTCCGCTCCTCCGGAAAAGTTCCGGGTGCGAGTGAGGCGGTTCGCCTTCTAGCAGACTGGCCGAAGAGCGTCGGGTCCGATCTTCCGTTCATGCCGTACCGCGTCCTCCTCCAAGACTATACCGGTGTGCCGTTGATTGTTGATCTCGCGGCCATGAGGAACGCTTTTGCTCGAACGAAACGGGACCCGAATGTAATCAATTCGAAAGTTCCGCTAGATCTGATCATTGATCATTCGGTGCAGGTGGACAATTGGGGCGCGGTGAACGCCCTTTTCCTGAACTTGGAGAAGGAGTATGAGAGGAACAGCGAGCGGTATGAGCTTCTGAAATGGGCGCAATCATCGTTCAATGGAATGCGCATCTTCCCGCCCGGTAAGGGGATCTGTCACCAGGTCAACTTGGAGTATTTGGCGAGCGTTGTTGCTTTGCACAAGGTTAACGGAACCGTAACCGCGTTCCCGGACACGTTGTTGGGGACCGATTCTCACACGACGATGGTGAACGGGCTTGGAGTGTTGGGGTGGGGGGTGGGTGGAATCGAGGCGGAGGCAGTGATGCTGGGCGAACCGTACTACATGCCCATACCGAAAGTGATCGGCGTCAGAGTCACTGGTGAACTTCAGGAAGGAGCAACTCCCACGGATTTGGTGCTGACGGTGACGGAGGCGTTGAGGAAAGAGGACGTGGTGGGATCGTTCGTGGAATACTTCGGCGAAGCGTACGGGCAACTGAGCGTCCCAGATCGAGCGACGATCGGGAACATGTCACCCGAATACGGCGCGACCGCGGGCTTCTCACCGGTCGACAAAACCACAATCGAGTACCTGCTCGGTACGGGAAGAGCCCGAGAGCACGTTGAACTTGTTGAAAAGTACTGCACGCTCCAAGGCCTATTCCTTAAGAGCGAAAAACCGCACCCCGCATATTCGAAAGTCATCGAGATCGATCTGGAGAAGATTGAACCGTCGATTGCAGGACCCCGTAATCCTGATGAACGGATCCCATTGCGAACAACTCCCGCCGCCATCGCGAACCTACTCGCCCAATACGCCAGAAAGGAAGCGAAATCGGTCGGATCTGTTGTTGCCGACGACGGGTATCAACTCCTCAACCATCAAGATCATGGTCTGGGCAACGGAGCTGATTCACGGGATTCCGACGGTTTGCGGGACGGTTCGATCGTAATAGCCGCGATAACCAGCTGCACGATTACATCAAACCCAACCGTCATGATCGGCGCCGGGCTACTGGCGAAGAAGGCTGTTGAACTGGGGTTGAAACCTAAGATTTTCGTTAAACGGAGTCTGGCACCCGGATCCACGGTTGTCACGGATTATCTGACAAACTCGAACTTGTTACACTATCTTGAGGAACTGGGATTCGACATCGTGGGTTACGGCTGTACGACATGTATTGGCAATAGTGGTCCGTTGACCCCTGAAGTTGAGAAGCAAATCAAAGAACGAGAACTGTATTCGATCGCTGTGTTAAGCGGAAACAGGAACTTTGATGGTAGAATTCACCCGCTCGTGAAAGGCTCATTCCTCATGTCCCCGATACTAGTCGTCGCCTACGCCCTCGCGGGCCGCATAGGGTTCGATTTCTACAAGGAACCGTTGGGAAGAGCTTCGGATGGGTCTGGAATTTTCTTGAAGGATATCTGGCCTTCGATGAAGGAGATTCGGGACGTCGTCGCCAGATCGCTCTCACCGCAACTCTACAGGGAGAGGTACGCGAGCGTGCTTGAGGGAGATGAGAAGTGGCGGAACCTAAGGGCGCCTGCTGGTGAGGTGTATGTTTGGGATGAGAAGTCTACGTACATCAGGGAACCTCCCTGGTTCACAATGGACACCGGCAAGGCAGAGTTGTCTGACGTGAAGGGCGCGAGGGCATTGGTGATGCTTGGAGATAAAATTACAACTGATCACATTTCCCCTGCCGGCTCGATCCCCGCCAACAGCCCCGCAGCGACCTACCTGGAAGAGCATGGGGTTCCGAAGATCAAGTTCAGCACGTACGGCAGTAGAAGAGGAAACCATGAAGTGATGGTCAGGGGCGCATTCGGTAATATTCGAGAGGGAGCGTTGACCACGCACTTTCCGTCACTAGAGCTGATGACAATTTATGAGGCCGCGGTGCGCTACGAACGTGAACATGTACCCCTCATAATTCTTGCAGGGAAACGGTACGGAGCGGGCAGTTCAAGAGATTGGGCGGCGAAGGCGGTGAAGCTGCTCGGCGTCAGAGCCGTCATCGCGGAGAGTTACGAGAGAATTCATAGAAGCAACCTCATCGCCATGGGCGTTCTCCCCTTGGAATTCCTTCCAGGGGAAAGCTGGAAATCCCTGAACCTTGAGGGTGACGAAGTTTTCAGTGTCGAAGGCATAGCCGGCATCAATCCCAAGAGTCGATTGACCATCAAAGCGGAGTCGAGGAAGAAGGGGACGAGAACGTTCGAAGCGAATGCGAAGTTGGACAATGAAGTTGAGGTGGAGTATTACCGGAGGGGCGGGGTGCTCCCGTACGTTTTCGCGAAGTTGACTGCGCGCTGAAAATTACGCCAGGCCCTGCTTGCGTTTGACTGACAAATGCTTTAAGGCCATTTCAGAATACGCTGGGGAGGGCTTCGTGATAGACGAGAAAGAGCAAGCAAGCGACGAAGAACTAGACGACGAGTATTTGCCAGCTTGCTGCCGAAATGGTAAACCGCACAATCACCCCGTTTAAGGACCTCGAGCAGACACGGGCCGTGTGGAGTAGCGTTCTCGCTCGACCAACCAGGAGAGATCGCTCTTGTGCGACATTCGTTTTGAAGTGTTTTGGAGGATTTGCTCGATAATGATTCCCTTGTGACGTTTGTAGAATCATATGGCGGTTACTGACGTCACGGGCCTTTGTTTTGCTTAGAAACGACTATTCTGAGACACCCTTGATCCAATGAAGGACTTTGCCTCTGCACACTAAATAGCTAACTTATTTATGTCGCCAAAATAGCTAACCCTTCCAACGTAGCTTGATTGAATCATCTGGAATCGTGGCTCCTTGATAGTCAGCGAAGAACCAGCGAAACAACGGATCCTCTCAGCACTGTCTGATGAGTATTCCAGAAAGATCCTAACGGCGACTATAGAACTCGCTATGAGCGCTTTGGAGCTGAGCAAGAAGTATGAAATCCCGATCACGACCGTGTACCGCAGAATTGAAGAACTCGTGGAAGCGGGACTAATTGCAGCCGTCAAGTCCGGCCGAACCACAGATGGTAAATGGTTTGATCTCTACAGGAGCCTTCTACGCCGAATTGACGTGAGCTTCGAGAAGGGCGATGTTCGAATAGACGTGACGATTAATGAGCATGTAGCAGACAAATTCACAAGGATGTGGGCGTCAATACCCAGCGTGTAACTGAGGCAAAAAATAGATGGCTGAACCGCTCTCGCAATTGTTCTGGTTTGCAACAGCTACGAAGATAGCAGCGCTGGTTCTCGGCGCCTTCATCGTCTACCTCGCCTATAGAGGATTCAGAAGAAATCGAAGCAGACCTCTACTCTACGTCGCGATCGGCTTCGCGCTGATAACTGGAGGCACGATCGCGGAAGGGATTCTATACGTAGTATTAAGATCGCAATTGCTCGTGGCAATCACTGCAGGGACTGCGATAACGGTCCTAGGTTTCGCAGCAATCATATACTCCATCTATACTGTGAAAGACTGAGCCACAAGCCTGCGTGTTTAGTCTTCGCTGGCGAGTTCGGTGCTGACGCATATGCACTCGTCTTGGTAATGCCCGCAATTCGGGCATCGTTCCCGACCACTTAGCGCCTCAATTCGAGGGTTATGGATTAGGGATCTTATCTCAGCTGGGATATCGGGTTCGTAGAAGCATCGGAGAACCCAGCGGGTCAGGTCCTTCTCGGTCACTAGGCCAACNNCTCAGTATCCGATGTGACTGTTTGTATGGGTCTGGACATGAGACTGCGCGCTGGAATCCTGAGCAAGCTGTCTCCGCGAAGGGCGGCCCTGGTTATGTCCCGTTCCGTGATAATCCCGACAGGTTTCTCGCTATCCATAACAATAATGCTCCCAACATCGTACTTCACCATCAGTCGCAGAGCCTCTTCTACTCGCTCGCTGATGTCAAGCGTTACAAGCTTACGGCTCATTATTTCTGAGAGCGATTCATGTTCAGGCTTGCTCATTCGAATCATGCAACACTTCGACCTGAGTCGTATAATAGACAAGTCAGCAATTACCAACAATGAGAACAAATATGGATAAGGAGCTCAGTCAAGGTTAGAGTGATTGTCATTGCCGAAGCTCGAAAAACATTGTAACCGACTAATCATATCCCGAGATTTGCGATGCTGGCGAAAACGAATTGGATGATTCATGGCGGAGCGATCAACTCGCTGAGGTAATGACAGGAAATGTCATCCGCATACGTTCCGACTCTTCGCTCTATGAAGCCTAAAAGTTGCTGGTTGAATCCAAGCTAACAAGACTAGTTGTAACCAACAAGTCTGGAAAACCCCTCGGGATTACTACTCGTCGAGATCTGGTCAGATTCCTCACCGAAATCAAGAGTGGAAGACCTCTCGAAGCAATGCGTGTGAGAGAGGCAACATGAGCGCCGGTCGTAACACTTCGACCTACTGATACGCTCGTGGATGCGGCACGCGTGATGAGCAGGAAGGCATCAGTTCGATTGTTGTCACAGACGACGGAAACGTAGTCCTGGGAATCGTCGCCAAGACCGACCTATGCTTTCACTTTGGCCTGTTCCTGTCCAAAGTGAAAGTCAA
>PMBQ01000276.1 GCA_003152955.1 Candidatus Bathyarchaeota archaeon | reverse complement strand
TACTGCCATACGTTTACACATCACCGACCAAGCTAGCCCAAGCCTACGATGCATTGTCGAGGGTTGATGTCGGATACGGACGGATAGGCGCAAGTCGTTCGCGAGGCATGATGCCCCCGCCATTCAATATTCCGCGTCGAGATGCAGTCCCGAACTGGAGCATCCTGCCTTTCGTTCTGAATGAGTTTGCGACAGTAGGGATCATGAACGCGGATAGCGATATCGAGCACGTAATGCAAATTGCGCCCCGTGTTTCAGCTAAAGTCCCCGAGCGCTACCAGTACCGCCTCTGGCAAATGGATCGTCTATGCGGCAGAATCGCTCGAGCTATCCACACTTCGAAGCGCACAGCGTTGTCAGATATTGTTCCGTTCTTGGTGGCTATCTTTCAATCAGACGCAGAGAGAGGCAGAGAGATCGCGTCGGGTCTCGATCTGGATGAGCAAGACGTTGCGTTCCTGGTTTCCGAAGGAAAGATAGTGGGTGTACCAACGGGAGAGGCGCAGATCCTCGATCCAACAGGTTTCAAAATGCCCTACATGGGCAAGGATAAGTTCATCCAACTTATGCGAGCGGGGCTCACCTACGATCGCAAAGCTGGTCAATTTGTTGTCCGACGGCTCGACAATCTTGACTCGGTCGAGCAAAGAGTATCCGAAATTATCTTGAAACCTGTAAAATTCAAGCGTGCAGAACAAATCGTGACGGGAACGGAAGAGGATGATGTCTCTAAGGAGTGCTACGTCGACTCAAAACAGGCCATATGCTCCAAGTGTGAATTTGTCGATGATTGCCCCACCCACACGATCATCACGCTGAACTTCTGCCTTTGCGATGAAACTCTCGCCGATCCCAACAGCTACGACAAATATGTGACCAAGAAAGCTCCAGTCCCAAGCGCGCCCAAGCCGACGCGTCGCAAAAAGAAGGCCTGAACCTAAAGCGGCAGTAAGCGGGCGGGTTAGATGGAGCGCTACCGTGAGCGCTTCTTGCGTGCAGGGTTTAATGCGTTTTCAAGTTGTTCACGCATGGTCGAGGCTGGTATGTTCTGAAGCCCAAGCAGTGTCGTTTTGCCCCGGACTCCTTCGCCTGATTTAGACGCCGTTATCACGCCTATAGCTCCCAAACCGCGAGCGTATTTCCAGATTTGAGTATGTTTTCTAGGTTTATCGTTGTACTCTTCACAAACCACTTTGTACTCGCGCTCAACCGCGCCTATGTTGGCGTAGGCTTCCTGCGATTCTTCGAGAACTCTTGCCAATGCAAGCATCATGTATTTTTCGTGAGGTGATAGGGCGGCGATGTATTCGCCACGCAACATCGGGTAGACGCTTCCAGCGGCTTTTCGGACGTGGTCGGCGGAAACACGTTTTGAGTTTTCAGAGTCAGCATACTTGCCGGCGCGCCAGAGAAGTTCAATCGAATATCTAGCATCTCCACTCTGCCCTCCTACGTCTGCGACAAGTTGGAGTGCTTCGTCTGCGAGGGTGTTCTCTTTGAAAGCTAAGGTAACTCGGTCTTCGAGAATATCAATCAGTTCACCGGGACTGTACTTGTCGAGTTTGACAATGTTCCGTTGTAGAGTGTCGGTCGTGCTCCTGTCGAGCTTTTGGAGGTATTCGAGCTCACGGAGGATGAAGATGACTGAGAGCCGAATTGGTTTGCCAATTCGTTCTTCTTGGATACGGGTCAGGTTGTAGATCGGGGTCGATTCTTCTGTTCTGATGAGATGTTCGACTTCATCAAGTGCGAGGATGAGGTGCATGTTCTTGTCGTCGAGCATGTCCATCAGGGTGTGGAGGAGTTCTTCTGGTGCGAAGCCGCGTTTTGGAAATTCTGGTTCGAACTGGGTTAGGACTCGTTTTATGATCATGAAGAGGCTGCCTTTGGCTTCGCGGCAGTTCACGTGTACGTACTGAAGGTTTACCTTGCGATTTTTCGCAGCCCTAACCAGGTCCGTCCCGAAACGTTGGGCCAGGACGGTTTTGCCTGTTCCAATATCGCCTGTGATGAGAACGCGCTGGCTGGTGGAGAATGGGGTCTCAAGAGAGAAACGAAAGAGTTGGGTGAGGAAACGCATTTGCTCGTCGCGGTGAGGAAGGTTGGTAGGCATGTATTCCAATGAGAGGGGCGCTTCGTCTTTGAAAACCGTAGGCCTCGCTAAGGTTTCCTTCACTATGTCAGAAGACAATTGAACGAGAGCCCCTACTCTCGACATGCTCCACTCCTCCGATCTTATGTGCTTTTGCTGTTCTATGCGATAAAAACAAGAGACTCGAGTGAAACTGATTGACTAGTCCGTTACGCCCTATGAATTCCTCTCAGATCACCCAGGATTGCCTCCTAGAGGCCATAGAGATCCTCAAGAAGCTCGCTGGGATTCCACAATTCTGTAGAGCTCGTCGCGTTCCTGCGGGCCAATCTCCACTTTCATTCCATCCTCCCGCACTAATATTCGTCCACTTCTGCGAGGGGTGAATCTTCCGATGATTTGGGCGGGAATTCCTTTTCTCCTCAGACGCTGGACAATCTTGTTGCTCTTGAGTCTGTCGGCTGCTATCAGAAGGCAGCCTGAGCTCATCAATCTGAGCGGATTCACGCCGAATATGGAGCATATGCGCTTCGTTTCGGGAAGAATTGGGATCACGGACTCGTAGATCAGGAAGCCCACTTTGGATGCCTCGGCAAGTTCCCATATGCCCTGCAGTAATCCTCCCTCAGTGGGATCATGCATGGCTCGCACTCCTCCAGTCTTCACGGAGGTTAGCGCGTCATCGACTACGCTAATCTTCCGTGTTAGCGCAGATGCTCTTGCAACCACGCCAGTGCCAGCTTTCTTGCGGATCTTCTTACCGTAATCTGATGCAAGAACTGCTGTTCCCTCCAAGCCAGCAGACTTTGTCATTATGACATGATCGTCAGGTCTCGCATGGCTGGACGTGACGAATTTTCCATTTTCAACTACCCCCACCATATACCCGACAATAATTGGTCTCTTGAGACCAGGAGTAACCTCAGTATGACCTCCAACGACCGAAACGCTGAGCTGTTTCGCGGCCTCATCGACTTGCCTCATTATCTTATCGACCAAAGTGGAATCAGCTTTTTCTGGGAGGAGCAGATCGCAGAGAAACCATCTCGGCTTGGCTCCCCTACAGGCAATGTCATTAGCGTTGATGTGAACCGCGAGCCATCCCATATCGAAGGATGCGCCGGTTACTGGGTCTGTCTTCAAAACCAAGATCTTCTTTCCGAAAGAGACTAGTGCAGCGTCTTCGCCAATCGAAGATCCGAGAATGACCGAGGGGTCCTTGGCCCCTCTGTACCCAAAGACGCTGTGCGCGAGGATGTCGGATGGAATCTTACCAGTCTCTAAACGGGGCACAGGGCATCGGGTTGTAGAAGTGGTGTGATGCTTTAAGCAATCGGGTTACAGGAAATGGCGAGAAGGTTCTGTAAGCGGTCCGAGAGCATTTTCCAGTATCCCAAAAGTCGCTTCAAACCTCAGACGGACAGCGTGTTGTCAGTAACTGCCATTTGATAGAAGTTAATCATAATAATGCGAACAGGCATGAATTTCATGATTCTTGTTGAAGAACCTCAAGACCATTTTGATCATTCTGGTCGTGCTCTCTTTGCTTACGATCGCGAACGGTATTCCCGAGGCCCACGCCGCATGGGGTTTGGATGTGGCCCCCGCGTCCAAGACCACTGCCGCTGGAGGGACAGTATTTTTCACAGTCAGTGTGACTGGTACAATTGCTGGAAACCCGAACGTTATGCTTCTCGTATCACCGCCGATATTGGGAATCACGACCAGTTTCAGCGTAAATAATGTCCCAGCACCGTTCACTTCTACAATGTCTGTCACAGTCGCCGCTTCGAAGGCTCCAGGATCTTACGATATTCCTGTTTGGGCGCATCCGTCAAACGTGCTTTTCCCAGGACCCGGTAACATAGCGGCGGGCGCTCACCTGATCGTCGGGTCCACATTCGATTTTAGCCTCGCGCTGTCTCCCCCCAGTATTTCGGTGAAGCAGGGTGACACGGCGAACTATCAGATCTTCATATCCTACAGCGACCCGTCGTACAGCGGCACAAGCATCAATGTCCAGATAGCCGGGCTGGACCCCGGAATGAATTATCAGCTTGTTCCCAGCCCCCCTAGCCTAAGTATCGTTACGTCGCAGTCAACCCCTCTGGGGAACTACGTCATCACACTAACTGGATCTGCACTGGGAGTAGTGCACCAAACGAGCGCTGTCTTGGTAGTGCAGGCGGCACCGTCTCCATTTGACTTCTCGTTATCCGCTTCACCAACGCAGCAAAGCATCACCCCTGGATCGAGCACAACCTATTCGATCACTGTAAGCCTGGTATCAGGTACTTCTCAAAACGTGGCTCTGGCTGTTTCTGGTGCACCTCCGAGCGGCATATCCACGTCACTGAATCCAGTATCAGGGACGCCAAGCTTCA